>DMPG01000138.1:0-6083 GCA_003456055.1 Bacteroidota bacterium
GATCTGATCAACCATCTTTTTTGTGGGCAGAATACAATCCAATGCATTTGCAATTCGTTGCGCAAGTATCGGCGTCATCGGACACAAGAAATAATTGTTGTCATTTCCAATCGAAAGATAATCCGGCGTTACAAAGTACTCAAGCAAGTATTCTTGTTTATTGATTACGGCTGTCGTTTTAATTGGAATGAGTGTTCGTAAAAAATTCGGGATATGACCGCCAATGATAATTGCAAACAGAGAATCCTCACGCTCACTTCTGCTGAACGGAAGCATCTGTTTGACAAAATCATTGTCACTTGTTCCTGACGACGGATTCTCCTGAAGCGGCAGCTGCTGACAGTTCAATAAGGAGATTATATACAGAATAGGGAGAATTATTTTCATTCTGCAAAATAAAAAAAGGCGAGGACAATTGCTTGCCTCGCCTTGAAGTAATCAAATAATCGTACGAAGGTTTATGAAAGAATTTTTATCAAATCCTCGCCAGGTTGCATGTATTATTTTCGTTTGCCTTCTTGAAGATTCATACCAAACTTACCGCCTCCATTGATCGTTAATGAACCATCTCCTGAACCTAATATAATTGTGAATGTTTTGTTGATGGTCCGTTCTTTGTACGCCGTACCTCGTTCAAACGTAATGGCCGCATTATATGTTCCGTTGATTGTTCCGCTGACCGCTTGATGGAAATTACTTCTCCAATTAATGATCGATGGTCTGAATCGAAGTCCTTTCACATTGCTGAATTCCATTGTTGTTGTATGCGTGAATGTACGGATCATATTACGGGTGATGATCGAATCAATTCCTGATCGGACATAGGTCGTATCAGAATTCAAAACAATCGTGTCCTTATCGATCTTTGTTGCCGTCCATGCCCCTTTTAACTGTGTAAGATTATGATGTACGTTTGCATTTCTAAAAAATCCGCTGCCGCTGATAATTTTGAACTTCAATGTGTTGGCAGTATCATTTCCGGAAATGCGGTTCTGCTGAAATACTCCATTTTTTTGGAATTGATATTGATAGACCCGCTGTACCGACGCATTGTAATTAAAAATTATACCGGAACGTGAACGATTGATCGTAACACTCCACCACCCTGTAATAGGATCATATTCTGCAGGGGTTGCAACGGTCATTACTGAACTTTCGCCGCTGCTCTTTGCCAAACTCGTGCTGACAGACGCTCCGCCGGCAACCGCAGAGATGTCCGCAAAACTTTCCATTGCTCCGCCGCTTTCATCACCCGTAGCCGCAGAGATCGATTCCGCCGCGTCTTCGTATAATATGGTTGTGTCTTCAGGTTCAGTGGAATTTTTATCGCAACCTGTAAAAACAATTCCTGCGATCACTAATAATGAACAGAATGTTAATAGTTTTTTCATGGTTCTCCTTTATGATTATGATTGAATGAAAGTTATTGTCGTTCTCTCATTCGTTCTTGCATTTCTTTTCGTCGTTCCTTTTTATATTCGTCGTATTTTGGTTTTTGTTTTTTGGTCAACAGTTTTATGATCTCGGCATCCGTTTTTTCCATCTGTTTCACCATTGCTTCTCGTCGTGCCTCACGGTCTCCATCGCTGTTTTCAAACTGAGCACGTATTTCATCCTGAGCTTTTTGCAGCAGGTCTTTTACTTTTACCGTTTGCTCTTTTGTCAGTTCGACCTTTTCAGTGATTCGTTTTAACTGCATTTCAACTCTGTTGCCGCGCGGTTGTGAAATTGCTATGAGCGAAAAACAGACAACAGTGATCAACACCAATAACAGATAGCGATAATTCATAGTCTCATCCCTCGTTTAATATTTTGATTATTTTATTGAACCGTTCATTACAAATCATTTTATAGCAACACGAGAGTGATGATCATATAACGGCAACATTCATGCCAGAGACATAATCGGCAAAATCGAGTATTTATAGCCTATTCTATTTTTCCAGCAATGCACGTTTTGCACAGACAGCGCAATTAGTGCATCTTGTTTCATCGGTTCTTAAAAAAGTGATCTTTTAAATGTTCAGCGTATAATATTTCTGTTTTTGTAATAAACGATTGTCTGTTTGACATTTATATTCCGAGCAAGTTTAACAGAAATTATGCGTTGAAACACCAAACAACTATATCAGATCAGGTAAAAAATCGTTATTTTTCAGATAAGATAGTCTGAATGAAAGAAATACGCAAAAAAAATCTCTAATGAAAAAATTATTCTTTTCGGAAGCATTTTTCCTCGCTTTGATAGTTAATGATACGCAAAAAAAATATCTATCGTCCTCACTACAACTGTTGAAACATTAGAATTTTCGTTCAAGCAGGTTTTAAATGAATAAGCTTTCGCTACACCATATTCAACAAAAGCTTTCGTGCAGCACATACGCTCCGCTTTCTCATACAGAGATGAGACAAGCGTGTGTTATGGTTCCCATTGTTATGAAAGATGATCAACTGCATCTTCTCTTAACAAAACGAACTGAAATTGTTGAGCATCATAAAGGTCAGATCTCTTTTCCGGGTGGAATGGTGGACGAAGACGATGAATCATCCAACGCAACCGCATTGCGCGAAGTAGCAGAAGAGATCGGGATACCCTCTTCAGCAATTACCATTCTTGGACGGCTGGATGACATTCATATACCAAGCGGATTTGTTGTGACACCAATTGTCGGTTATATTGATTCACTTTCAGCTTTGAAAACGAGTCCGGACGAAGTCGCCGAAGTGATATTAATTCCCTTAGAAAAATTCTTCGATCTATCGCTTCGACGCACAGAAATGCGCGAATTAAAAGGTGTTGAGCGTCAGGTCTATTTGTACGATGTGTGGAAAGAACCTGTATGGGGTGCAACAGCCTTCATCATAAAGCAGTTTGTTGATATTATTGGAGTCGAACAGTAATGCAGCATGCTATTTCAATACATAATCTCGTAAAAGAGTTTCCGCGAAAAAGTGAGCCGCCAATGCGCGCGGTTGACGATATTTCGTTTGATGTGCGAACAGGACAGGTCTTCGGTCTTCTTGGTCCGAACGGAGTCGGAAAATCTACGATAATAAAAATTCTCACCACACTCATTCCTCCGACATCCGGAACCGTTCTTGTTAATGGATTTGAAGTAGTACGGCAATCGCTTGATGTGCGGAAGAATATTTGCGTAGTATTGCAGGAAAATGCAGTCGAAGTTTTTCTCACCGTAAGACACAATTTTCTTACGTTCGGAAAATTTCATGGAATGACGACATCAGAGATCGAAAAAAAATTGGGACGAATTGTTGAACTGTTCGGTTTAGAGGAAATTCTCAATCAAAAACCGATCGATCTAAGCGGCGGAATGAAACGTCGTGTTCAGGTCGCTAAGATGTTTCTCGTCGATAAACCAATCGTTTTTTTAGATGAAGCTACTACCGGAATGGATACATTCAATAAACGCGCGACTGTAAATGCGATCAAAGAAGAGGCTCAACGCGGAAGAACGATCGTATTAACAACCCATATGCTGGAAGAAGCTGAAGAATTATGTAATGAGATTGTCATCATCAATCACGGTAAGATTATTGCAAAAGGAACGACTGACGAAGTAAAAAAATTAGGACTGCAATTGTTCTACCTTTCATTGAAATTCAATGAACTGAAAAAGGATCTGGAAGAGATGATGTATAAATTCTCCCCGATTAAGATGGACATTATCAATAATGATGTATCACTCACTGTTCGAGAACTAAATACGGCAATACAGATTCTTTCAATGGCACAATCTTCGGGAGCATTAAAACATTTTGAAATCTCAACCGCCTCGCTGGAAGATGTCTTTGTGGAGTTGCTTGACGGTAAAAAAAGAGGTGCCGCATGAAAAATATTGCTGCTCTTATTTATCGGGATACGCTAATTCGACTAACAAGTTTAATGTGGCTGTTTTTTGACATGGCTGTTCCATTATTGTATTTGTTAATGTTTGGAGTGGGATTCAACAAAGCAGTTGGCTTTGGTATTCATACATTTGGTTCGTCTATTCCATACAATGATTTTTTCCTTGCCGGCGTTCTATCAATGTCATGCTTTGGGAGTGCTATCAATCAAGCATATGGTTTTTTTGTGGATCGCGATAACGGAATTTTTTACGAATTTCTCACCTATCCAATGACTCGGGGCGAATTACTGCTGGGCAAAATGCTGTTTCAATGTATGATGGCATTAGCACAAACAACATTGACGTTGACCGCTGCTTATTTTATTCTTGATATTCCAATCAATATCGCACTGCTTCCCGTTACAATTATTGTGGTGATGGTTGGAATTGCAGCATGGTTTTTTGCACTTTCCACTATTGCGTTTCGGATCAGGCGAAACGATACATTCAATACTGTTATTAACGTTGCGTACTTTGTATTGATGTTCGTCAGTAGTATGTTCTATCCGTTAGATGCTGTGCCGGTGTGGCTGAAATACATTTCATATATCAATCCGTTGACATGGCATACGGATGTCCTTCGGTTTACAACAATTGGAGTGGGAGAAATAGGAATTATCGGTATAGAAGCCGCAGGATTTGTAATCTTTTTAGGAATCTCGTTTTGGTTCGCCCGGCAAGCATTGAAGAAAGTTGCATAGCAATACTATCCTAAGGTACCATATAAATCTTTCGATGTTACTTTCACACCCATCATTTTCAGATACATAAATAATTCCGCTTTATGATTGAGATGATGCTCCAATGCAAACAGAGACATTTTCCATTTCTGCGCACGGCCCAATTGGAGCGTATCCAATTCTCCGGTTTGAAATTCTTCTTCGTTCATCGTGGTAAAAATATCTAGAAAATATTTTGAATTCTCGCGGTACAAACTCACACATTCCTCCACCGTTCCGCTTGGAGTTTTTCTGTTCGATACAAATACATGACGAAGTGTTGGTAATGCCCATTCATTCTTTAGAATACCATTGGCGTTAAACCGTAGTGCGTATGCCATGTGATACATTAATTGTCCGGCGGTAAACGATTCTTCCGTCGGTTTCCAATCTTTTTGTTCCGGCGGGACGAGGAAAAAAAGAGATTCGGTCGGTGCCAATTGTAGAGCTGCATAATGATGGAATTGTAGAGCGGTCATAACGATATCCTTCAAATTCTGAATTGATGATGATTTGCTCGCCAATAATTCGAATGGTCAACACATTCGGCCGACAGCAGACAGAACAATCTTCGGTAATGGTCTGTTCTTTCCCGTCTTCCGGCTCAACAAATATTTCGTTTTCTTCTCCACAAAAGGAGCAGTGAAATGTCCCGGTGAAGTCCATAGATGAAAATAAGTAAGTTGGGAGTGAAAAACCATTGGGAACATCAGTGATCAAAAATCGTCTAAAATTTGTTGAATGGATTCTTGTACAGGGCAAATATTGCTTGTATCCCCTAATTTCAGTATTTTTATACACTTACAACGTTTTTTACCACACTTTTAATTACATAAAAGGAGATCTGTAGTATGCGTTTGAACAAGTTCATTACTACCACAATATTTTTTGCTTTGGTTGCCGGAATCATTGGCTGCGGCGGTTCTTATGTTGCCGATATTGCTGGAGATAAAATCACGATTGAAGAATTTGAACAGGTCTATGCTAAAAATAACGGTGGTATCGAGGCAGCAGCAAAGACTTCGATTGACGACCGTCAAAAATTCCTCGATCTGTATGTAAAATTCCGTTTGAAAGTGAAAGAAGCATATGCGTTGGGTTATCACAACGATGTTGAGTTACGAAATGAACTTAATGATTATCGTAAAAATTTAGCTGTTTCATATATGCTGGAAAAAGAGATCACCAAGCCGGCATTGGAACAGATGTATAACCGAAAATTAAAACAACTTCGAGCAAGTCATATTCTTGTCGGTGTTCCCTCCTCCAACCCTGAGGATACATTAATGGGATTCAACGAGGGAAAAGCAATCATCGATTCATTGAAATTAGGATACTCGTTTGAACAATTAGCGTTGAATAATTCAAAGGATCCTTCTGTACAGAATAACAAAGGAGACCTCTACTATTTTAGCTCCGGTCAATTGGTTCCTGAATTTGAGGATGCGGCATATTC
>DMPG01000138.1:6155-7103 GCA_003456055.1 Bacteroidota bacterium
GCTCGCGGAGCAAGTGTTGAAGATTCAACAAAAGCATTGAAAGAACTTCTTGCGATTCGTGATTCGGTTCTTGCCGGAAAAGATTTTGCAGAATATGCAAGGACAATGTCTGATGATACATACAGCGGTGGACGAGGCGGCGATCTCGGATTCATCGAACGCGGAAGAACAGTTCGTGAATTTGATGAAGCATTATACAATCTTAAGGACGGAGAACTTTCCCAAATCGTGCAAACCCAATTCGGTCTGCATTTAATAAAACGAGCAAAAGCACAGGGCATTACACCGTTCAAAGATATGGAGCAACAATTAAAAACTGAATATCAGAATTATCGTTTTCAATACGACTATAACAACATGGTTGCAAAGATCAAAAAGATGTATTCTTTCAAGGAACAGGATAGTATAGCAGCATTATTTGCAAAAGCTGTCGATACATCGAAAACTACAAATGATGCAGTATGGGACAGCACTATTTCTTCCAACGTTCGGTCATCCGTTCTGTTTACCTTCGCCGGCTCAAAAATTACCGTTGGTACGGTGATCGAATTGTCAAAGACAAATCCTGAATTGAAGAACCTCGATCTCAAATCAACCAATACGGTTCCAACGATCATCAGCAAAGTTGGAATTGGTTTGATCACAGAATATCATGCTCGTCAGTTAGAGAGCAAGTTTCCTGAGTTCGGGCGAACGATGAAAGAATATGAAGAGGGAATTCTTTTGTTCAAAGCAGAACAAGAAAATGTATGGAACAAAGTTCAGCCGTCGGATTCTTTGCTTAGAATATTCCATGCGGAACATCGAGCAAATTATACCTGGCCTGATCGCGTTAATATTCAAGAGATCTTTGTTGCTACAGACAGCATCGCACGATTTGTTAAAGGTGCAATGGTTGGTTACACGGTTGATTCATTGGTTGCAAAAAAATCAAAGTCAAAATCGAAA
>DMPG01000138.1:7246-13919 GCA_003456055.1 Bacteroidota bacterium
TTCAATATTTCCCTTTTGAAGGCGGTTTCTCGTTCATTAAACCGCTCCAAAAAGATGGTGCACGTGAAAAAACATTTGAAGAAGCATCATCGGAAGTTTCAAGTGCATTCCAGGAATTTGAAACAAAACGATTGAGCGATGAGTGGTATGATAGTCTAAAGAAAAAATATCCGGTCCTGCTCAATAAGGAATCGTTGGCAAAAACATTTGCAAAAGACGTTACACCAACACAACAGCCGTAATGGTATCACAATTGTTTTCAGAGGAGAGCGTTTTAATACGCTTTCCTCTTTTCATTATTCTTTTCACAATATTCACTGCCGGTTGCACGCAAGAGGATTCCACGGAGAATATTGTCGCCCGGGTCAACAATCAAACGTTGACCTTGGAGATGGTGCGTGAGAACAGTAATGGCATTGATCAATTGACGAACGATGATATTCGGCAAATAGCCAATCGGTGGATCACGAATGAATTATTATACGGGGAAGCACAACAACGCGGATATGATGCTGCGGAACATATCCAAAGAAAAGTTTTAGAAACAAAAAAACAATTATGCATATCCGAATTGCTCGAGAATGAAGTATATTCATTGGCGGAAAATTCAGTTCGGTCGGATGAGATAGCATTGTATTACCAGTCTCACAATAGTGAATTTATCTTACATGAAAATTTGGTAAAATTATCATTGGTTATTTTCCAGTCTCTCGAATCGGCAAACCAGTTTCGCGAAGCTGCACTCGGTGATCAAGGGTGGAACGGTGCTGTTTCCATGTTTCGACAAAATTCCTCAAATCCGATCATGTCTTTTCGCGATTCGGTCTTCTTTACACAATCGTCATTATATCCTCCTGAATTATGGAAAGTAGCAAATGCACTTGGAATGCTTGAGGTATCATTTCCCGTAAAGACAAGTGTTGGTTTTGTTGTAATGCGTTCTCTAGGGCAGTTCAAAATCGGCGCACCTTCGCCGTTGCAATATGTCGAATCGGAAATTCGATCACGCCTGACAATGGAGCTGCGACAACAACGATACCAACAGTTCATACAAACATTGCGCAACAAATACACTGTGCAATTGATGATCCCAACTCAAGATTCATTAGCACAACACGATTAATATTATGAAAACCATTTTATTTGCCTTGCTTTTCGTTTCGCTGACCGTTGCACAAAACTCTTTGGATAGAATCATTGCGGTTGTCGATAGAGAGGTCATCACTGAATCCGATCTTAATTTTACCGTTCAACAACTTGCCGTACAAAACAGAGTCGACCCCACATCAAAGGAACTTAGAGACCGTGTGCTGGACGGAATGATAAATGATAAACTTGTCCTTGCTCAAGCGATTGAAGATAGTATTATTGTTTCAGATGAAGAGGTCACAGAACGGTTGGAGCAGCAAATATCAAAAATGATGTACCAGATCGGCGGCCAGCAAAAGATGGAAGAAATGTACGGGATGACCGTGAACAGGATGAAACGCGATTTTCAATTTCGCGAGTTAGTGCGCAAACAAATGCTTGTCCAAAAAATTCAGCAGCAGCGGCAGGCTCAATTGACTGTCTCCCGCCGTGAAGTGGAGGATTTTTTCAATACATACAAAGACAGTATTCCAAAAATACCAAGGGAATTTGATTTAAGTCATATCTATATCGAACCAAAACCAGATTCATCCGTTCTGCAATTACTATTGATGAAAGCGCAACAAATAGCGGACAGTGTCAAAGTCGGTGGTGACTTTTCAGATTTTGCAAAACGGTATTCCAGCGATGGGTCAGCATCTCAAGGAGGCGATCTTGGATTTGCTCGACGAGGTTCTTTTGTAAAAGAATTTGAAGAAGTCGCTTTCACTCTTACCGTAGGAGAAATTTCAAAACCGGTGAAGACACAGTTCGGTTATCACATTATCCAGCTTGTTGAGCGCCGCGGTGATGCAGTACGCACTCGTCATATCCTCTTCCCTGTTCAAGTATCACAGACCAATGATGATTCCACAATCGCACAACTCAATCGTGTTCGGCAACAAGCGTTGCTCGGTGAAAATTTCGGTGTGTTAGCTCGAAAATATTCGGAAGACAACGACACAAAGGATATCGGCGGAGATCTGGGCAAGGTGGCGATCGATCAACTCGATCCTGCCTACGAGGATTTTGTAAAATCAGCAAAAACGGGAGACATCAGCGAACCAAGAAAATTAACGGTCCAAAATAAATATGGGTATCATATTATCTTTGTTCGATCAATCACCGAGGAACATATGATCAATCTTGCCGGCGATTTTAAACGGTTAGAACAATTAGCGTTGCAATTCAAACTCAGTCAAAAATACGAACAGTGGGTGGAAAATCTTCGGAAAACAATTTATTGGGAAAAAAAATTGTAACTCATTTCAAATTTCATTATACTTATTCACATTTTTACAGCAATAATTTACCATCGGAGGGAAACAATGGCACAACATAAATCAGCAATCAAACGTATCCGCACAAACGAACGCCGTGCAAAACGCAATGTCGCAGAGAAATCAACAATGAAAACGATGTTAAAGAAAGTGCGTTCGGCAGAGAAACAAGAGACTGCGGCTTCGTTATTGAAGGAAACGGTTTCGTTCCTTGATAAACTTGCGGGGAAAAAAGTGATCCATGCCAACAAGGCTGCAAATCTGAAATCAAAATTGACAAAACTCGTCAGCAAATTAAAATAACTATCTGTTCGTACAGTAAAAAACCTTGTCTTTAGCTTGACAAGGTTTTTTATTTTTAAATCAAACCGTCTTTTTCCATTTGAAGTTGCTGCAGTTCTCTAATTCGTTTTTGAAACTCTCCCCCTTTTGCCGGTTGTGAGAACATGAGAATTTCATACGCCTGAATTGCTGCGCGAAGTTCTCCCTGTGATGCATATATTTCTGCAAGGGTCGGAGTCACTGCATCTGTTTCATACACTTGATCATCTTGCGATGCTTCTGGAAGTGTAGTGTTCGATTGATAATTTTCCTGCGGGATAATTTTTTCTGCTGACTGTAGTTTTTCCGCAAGAGTATCTAAATCTGATTGTTGTTTAATTTCATCCTTTGTATGTATTTCTTCCTCACCCAATTCCTCAAAAAGTTGAGCTTGTTCCGGAGATGAGAATACCGGTTCCGGTTCAACATGAACCTCGGGTTTTATTCTTGTCGTTTCAAATTTTGTATTGGTAAAAATTGCCGGATCGATGTCTCTCGATGTTGTAATAACCTGTTCAGGTTTCGTGTCGTTCAGATAATCATCTAATTTGTATTCTGTATTTATGCTAATACGATGTTGGTTTTTCGCAAAATATTCGTCGAATGAGGGGAACGGAATGTGGCTTTTAGTTTTCTCATAGTCTTCAAGAGGATTAACTGAAGATTGAACGATCGGCTTTTCATCGATGGTTTCCAAAGACTCTTCCGTCGTTCCAGAAAATTGATGTTCGGTTCCACTAGATAATGGGGGTTGATCCTGGGTAATTGGTTCCTGAATCGGTTTCTGTTGATCATCCGTTGACGATGAAGACGGTGAAAAATAATTTTCATCTGTTGTTCTGGTCGACTCATCGGATTTATTCGGAACTGACTGAAGCAATTTTACAACGGTTTGATTGAATGGCGAAAGTTCTAACGCTTTTTCAAATGCGCTGATCGCTTTTGAAAATTCTTTTAATGCAAGATGTGCTTTCCCTAATACAATATACCCCGCGTAGTAATTCGGGAAATATTTTATTCCTTCTTCCGATAATTTTAATGCTTCCAATGACTGCTCTTTGCCAATATATAAGTCAGCTAGACGAGCAAAAAGCGGAGAGTGCGGGTTATCAGCCATTTTTAAAGCAAGAAACTCTATGTCAAATTCTTCAAATTCCATAATGAGTTTAAAATAGTTTAGAATAACGTGAATTGCAAGAAAGGTTTGGTTTTCTTTGTTTTGTTTTGTACTCTAAACGGAGGTATTTACAGAAAGAGAGATATTATGCTTGAAAAGCTGTCTGTTATCATTATCAATTTCCAAACGCCTAATCTACTTAAAAATGCTGTGGATTCCTTCCGAGTATTCTATCCTACAATAGATTTGTTGATTGTGGACAATGGATCAAAGGATAACTCACTTGCCGTTATCAACAACTTGATAGAAAAACACCAAACTTCTACAACTCTTTTAGCCTTTCCGAAAAACATTTTCCATGGTCCTGCAATGCATGCAGCAATTCAAAAAGTCACTAAAGAATACATCTTTTTATTGGATAGCGACACCGAAACAATAAAAGGTTTGTTTTTAGAGAAAATGCTGGAATTAGCTCAAACAAATGAAAAGACCTATTCTGTTGGGCGATTAGATACTGTCGACAAAAGGGGTTTTTTAACCAATGGAAAAGGGATCCCGGCGGTACGAACAGCCTATATGATGATAAACAGAAAATATTATCATCGGTTTCATCCGTTTGAGCATCATGGTCTTCCTACATTAAAAAATTTTACCGATGCTCATCAATTAGGATTTAAATTTCTAAATTTTCCAATCGAAAATTACATTAACCATCTCGGACGAGGAACAGCAGCGAAATTTGGTTACAATCTTGGCATAAAAAGTAAAATCGATTTTATATTGCACAAGCTGGGACTATAAAAGTTTGATGATATTTTTAAAAACCAAAGCCGACTTTACGCCGGCTTTGGTTTTACTGATACCTAATAATGTTTAGACAGCTAACGGCTCAACAGCCAAATTCATTCGTGCTATTTTTATCCGGCGCGCTTCAAGAACTTGCTGCACAGAAAGCAACGCAACAAATCCGTACCCGGCAGTAAAGAGCAATTGGAACGGAACAGCGGCAAACTCTAAATAATACAGAGACGATAGAACACCGAAGAAACAATACAACGCAAGCATCACTTCCACAATAACCATCCAGCTAAATTTGATTGGAACATATTTTTTATCGTTCCACGATTGTTTCTTTCCTTCAATACCATATTTCGGTGTGCGGACAAATTCACTTTTTCGCTTGAATAATCCTTCGAGCACCGCTTTACTGTTGTTCACTGCAAATCCCATGCTGCCAGCCATGAACACGGGAAATAACATGATCCGTTTTCGCCAGTCTGCATAAATATCTTTTTGAGAATAAAGATAGAATAAGAACGAACCAATGAATGCAAGAACGAACACCGACATAAAATCAAAGTACGCATCGAATTGTCCGCCATGTTTAATGAACGTCAGCGGAACATTCAAAATGCTTGCAAGAATAATGAACGGAAATACGATGTTGTTGGTTAAATGAAATGTGCTGTGAAATTTTATTCTGAACGGAATATTCGATTTCCATACCATCGGAAGGAGTTTGCGTGCTGTCTCAATTGCACCTTTCGTCCAGCGGAATTGCTGTGACTTCAATGCATTGATCTCCGCTGGAAGTTCTGCCGGAGAGGTTACATCGAGGAGAAACTTGAATTTCCAACCTTTTAACTGAGAACGATAGCTCAAATCTAGATCTTCTGTTAACGTATCAGCCTGCCAGTTTCCTGCATCAATAATGGTAGATTTTCTCCACACGCCGCCGGTACCGTTAAAATTGATGAAATACCCTGCTTTGTTTCGTATGTTTTGTTCTATTACGAAATGTCCATCCAGCGCCATTGCTTGAGTCCGGGTCATTAATGAATAATCACCGTTCAAATGTTCCCAACGAGTCTGCACCATTCCAATTTTTTCATCCTGAAAGAAATACGGGATTGTTTTTCGCAAAAACTCGGGTTTGGGAATGAAGTCAGCATCGAAGATCGCGATAAATTCACCCTTTGCGGTCACTAAACCTTCCTTCAATGCGCCTGCTTTGAATCCTTGACGATTTGAACGGCGGACATGATGAATATTGTACCCTTGCGCTTGTTTTTCGCGCACGATGCTGGCAACAAGATCAACTGTTTCGTCTGTAGAATCATCAAGAACCTGTATCTCAAGCTTATCATTCGGATATTCAATAACGCAAGAGGCATCGATCAATCGACGGACCACATACATTTCATTGAAAATCGGAAGTTGAATGGTCACCATTGGCGTTTCTGTTAACGGAAAATCGCCTTCAACTTCATTGCGATGGCGATAATAGTGATAGACCATGACAAAACCGTGTGCGCCGAAAATAAAAAGAATGCTAAGACAGATGATGTACGAAATGAGTATGAATTGTTCCATAATAGTAATTGATTAAGGTTAAGTTATAAAGTGTTCATGATGCTTATTACCAGCCCGATACCGTTTCCAACAGAATATCTTCGGCAGCTTTATTGACCGCCTCCGTTAATGCAATATCGCGGATTTGTTGCCCCTGTGTGTATTCCCCCCAAGCAGAAAAATCTCTCTCCCATATTTTTTTTCTCAATTTCATATCGGTATATGTCGCGTGAATAGTGATGGTAACTTTACGCGTTGTAATAATATTGTTTCCACCAATGACCTGAGGAGCATCGATCACCGATGAAATTGTTCCTTCAACAATTGAATCTGCGGTCAATCGCTCGCCAATCTCCAGATTATTATCGTTACGGAAAAGTTCGACTAATTTTTGCGTGAACTTTTCGCGCAATCCCGGCTCACCAAAACCGCTGACATCTTCAAATAATGGAATTGCTACGGTCTTTAAATGTGC
>DMPG01000138.1:13956-18288 GCA_003456055.1 Bacteroidota bacterium
TAATTGTTACTTTTCCATTATCCATTGTCATTTATATTCCGTACTCTTTGATTTTTCGATATAATGTACGTTCAGAAATTCTCAATTCATCAGCGGCAAGTCTTCTATTGTTATGATACTTTTTCAGCGCTGTTTCGATCATTCTTCGTTCCATCTCTTCAAGCGACAGATTCTCCTGAATTGCATTCAGTGGACCATTTTGATTCCCGCCGGAACTGCCATTCAATGCAATCATATTTTTCAAAATATTTTTTACATCAAGCATATCGTTCTTCAATTCGATCAATGCTCGATAAAGCAGTTGCCGCTCGTCCAAATCATTCGGTTTCGATACAACCAATGAAACATTACGTTCATCGGGTGACACGCGGAGATATTTTTTGATATCGTCGACATCCAACTTCCTTCCGCGTTCAAGCACGAGCATACTTTCAACAACATTGCGAAGTTCTCGAACATTACCTTGCCAATAATACTGTTGTAAAAAATCAGTGGCTGCCGGCGTCATTCCGCCGAATCTGATCCCGTTCTTCGCTGAAAATTCCTCAATAAATTTTTCAAAGAGCAGCGGGATATCTTCTTTTCGTTCTCTCAATGCCGGGATCCTGACGTTTACGGAACGAAGACGGTAAAATAAATCCTGTCTGAAATGTCCATTCCGAACTTCTGCTTCCAGATCTTTATTCGTTGCGGCGATAACCCGGACATCGACTTTACGTGCAACAGAAGATCCAACCCGTAAGAATTCACCATTCTCCAAAATGCGCAAGAACTTAACTTGTGTTGCAATCGGAAGTTCGCCGATCTCATCAAGAAAAATTGTTCCGCCATCCGCCAGTTCAAAATATCCTTTGCGTTCTCCGCTCGCTCCGGTGAACGAACCTCTCTCGTGTCCAAACAATTCGGATTCGATGATTCCTTCAGGAATCGCGCCGCAATTCACCGTCACCATCGATTTCTTTGAGCGCTTACTTGCACCATGAATTGCCTGCGCTATCACTTCTTTCCCAACGCCGCTTTCTCCGGTAACAAGAACGGTAATGTCCGTTGGCGAAACATGCTGGATCACTTGAACGAGTTCCTGCATTTCCAACGATTCACCGATAATTCCAAATTGGCGCTGAAATTCTTTTCTATCGACTGTTTCAGGCACTTGACCTCCGTTCACCGTTTCACCAAAAACCAATCAAGATTAAATTTTGATTGCAGTTCTGCACCGAACATTTTTGCCGATTGTTCATCAGAAAATCCTTCAAATCCTACCGCATATACTGTTCTCGCACCGCTCTGTTTAGTAAAAACGATTGCCTGCCGACCAATTGTTGAAGAAAGTTCAATCGACTGTTGTTTCGCATTTGTTTCTTGTGAATACACACCTACTTGCACTACGAAACCGCTACTACTTATTGAAGGAGTTACTATTTCTTTCTTCTCTTCAACAACAGGAGGCGGTTCCGTTTTCACTACAGGTTTTATTTCCGGTTTTTTTTCTCGTTTTGCATAAATGGAATTCGGATATTGATCATTCAAAAGATTCATTTTTGCGTCAGCGGTTTTATAGAGTCCAACGGCATAATAATATTGATAGACTTTATACAATGCATCATCCGCCCATTCATTTTGCGGATATGTATCGACAAATGTTTGATATTTTTTTACTGCTTGATCTCCATTCTCTGTTACATAAGCATCCAGATATCGTACCCCGGGATCGTTTGGAACTTGTCTGAGAAGTGATTGAACTTCTGTGCGAACCTCCGAGATCTTTCCTGAATGGATCAGATCAAGTCGTTGACGAACATCTTGCTCATTCAACTGTGCAGCAAGGAATGATGTTGAAAGAAGAAACATTCCAAACAATTGCGCAGGATAAACTCTAGAGATGAATTGTGATTTCATATTCTTTCCGTTTAATTTACGTTTTGTGCAATCGGAACAAGTTTACCGAACAATGTTTGTGCGTTGGTTCGTTCGATCCTCACTTTTCGATATTGACCGACAATTGCATCTTCCCGCGGGAAAAGAGTTTTTTTATTCGTATCGGTTCGCCCGAGCAGATCATCGGCAGAACGGGAACTGTCGCGTTCGATCAGTACTTCAACTTCTCGCCCGACAATCGATTGATTTATTTCCTGCGATATTACACTCTGTATTTCAATGATCTCGCTTAATCGTTCAACTTTTAATTGTTCGGGGACATCATCACCCATATCCCATGCTTTTGTATTCTCTCGCGGAGAATATTTGAACATGAATGCACCGTCGTACCGCACTTCTTTCATGATATCGAGTGTCATCTGATGGTCTTCGTTTGTTTCCGTCGGAAAACCGGCGATAAAATCGGTAGAGAAACTTGCTTCCGGAATTGCTCGTTTTATCTTTCCCATCAAATCGAGATAATGTTCGATGGTGTATGTACGATTCATCAATTTCAAAATTCTGTTCGATCCGGATTGAACCGGCAAATGAACATACTTACAAATATTCTTGTGTGTAGCGATTGTTTCGATCAACTTATCGCTCATATCCTGAGGATGTGAGGTCATATATCGAATGCGGATAGTACTGTCAACTTCGGCAACTGATTTCAACAAATCAGCGAAATCATATTTTCCATCGTGATACGAATTTACATTTTGTCCGAGCAGCGTAACTTCTTTAAATCCTTGATTACTTAAATTGCGAACTTCTTCAACAACACTGTTCAAACTTCTGCTTCGCTCACGCCCGCGTGTAAATGGAACAACGCAGAATGTGCAAAACTTATCGCACCCGCGCATCACTGAAAGCCAAGCGCTGATCCCTTCTGTTCGAAGCGGTGTGATATCATCATAGTTTTCTACACGGGAAAGTTTAACAGCAATACCGCGTAAACCTGCCTGTGCATCTTCGATCAATTTTGGGAGTTTACGATATTCATCCGGACCAACGACAAGATGAACTACATTATTTTTGTCAATCAATTCTGTGCGAAGACGCTCGGCCATACAGCCGAGAATTCCTATCAGTACTTCGGGATTGTTTCTTTTATGATTTTTTAATTCTGACACACGCTGTTTTACGCGAGCTTCCGCATTATCTCTTACGCTGCACGTATTGACAAATATTATATCTGCCTGATCTGCTTGCTGGGTTAGTTTGTAACCAATACCGTCCATTACACTTAGGACAACTTCGGTGTCCGCCACATTCATTTGGCATCCGTAGGTTTCCACATAAATTTTTTTAGTTTTTTCGCTCATTTGCATTACAAATATACCGACATGCTGACATTTGGACAATCGAAAGTCTTTCTATTAATGAAATTTAATTCAATTAGCCTTTATTAATGGATTTTAATGTTAAACATTCTTGCCTTTTTGGCAGTTAATTGCTTACCGAGGAAAAAAATAGTACGTTTTCATACAACAGTTATCCACATTTTAAGAACAGAGTATTTTTCAGGAAAAAACCAATATGAACCCCCAAAATTTTATCTCAGAAGTCCGAGCAAAAGCCAAACAATTAAAAAAGACTATTGTGCTTCCGGATTCTACCGATCCACGAACATTAAAAGCCGCAAGAATTATAGCCGACGAAGCAATTGCAACACCTTTGTTAATCGGGAATACAGAAACAATTAAAACATTAGCAGATGTAGAGAAAGTATCTCTCAATGGAATACAAATTATCGATCCTGAAAAATCAGAATTACTGAAATCATTCTCAGAAAAATTTTATGAAATGCGGAAAGCAAAAGGAATACAACTTCTTGAAGCGACCGAAACCATGAAGAAACCACTCTTCTTCGGTGCTATGATGGTGCGCGAAGGATTAGCCGATGGAAGTGTTGCCGGTTCGTTTTCCACGACCGGAGATGTAATGCGCGCCGGAATTCAAGTGATTGGAGTAAAAGAAGGAATCAGTGTTGTCTCCAGTTTTTTTGTGATGGTTTTCCCAACTCAATTATTTTCATTCGCTGACTGTGCGGTTGTCCCTGATCCCACTGCAGAACAACTTGCTGATATCGCATTAACAACTGCAGAGAATCATGCAAAACTAACCGGAGAAGAATCCCGCGTTGCAATGCTTTCTTTCTCAACCAAAGGAAGTGCAAATCATCCTCACGTTGAAAAAGTTGTGAAGGCAACACAATTAGCACAGAAGAAAAATCCATTACTCAAACTCGACGGCGAAATGCAGCTTGATGCTGCAATCGTTCCAAAAGTTGGAGCGTCAAAAGCGCCGGGAAGTAATGTTGCGGGAACTGCAAACGTTCTCGTGTTTCCGGATCTCGATGCGGGAAATATCGGATACAAACTTGCGCAGCGTCTTGGCGGCGCGGAAGCCATC
>DMPG01000213.1:0-4108 GCA_003456055.1 Bacteroidota bacterium
GACGTGTACCGCTTGCAAGGTGTGAAGATCAATGACAAACACATTGAAATTATTGTTCGACAAATGATGCAAAAGGTTCGCGTGACGGATCCGGGTGACAATCATTTCCTTGAAGGAGATTATGTTGACAAAGCAAAATTTGAAGATGAAAACCGAAAACTAGAAGGCATGGTCTTTATTGAGCATAAAGGTGATTCCAAATTGAAAAATAATATGCTCAGTGAAAAGAAAAAAGCTAAAGAAATAAACACAGAGCTTAAGAAGAAAGAAAAGAAAACAATCGAGTTCCGTGATGCTGAACCTGCGCTTTCTGAACCGGTACTGTTAGGAATTACAACGGCCTCTTTATCGACTGAGAGTTTTATTTCTGCCGCATCATTCCAGGAAACAACAAAAGTCCTTACGGATGCTGCAATCGAAGGGAAAGTTGATCATCTTCTCGGCTTGAAAGAAAATGTTATTATGGGACATCTTATTCCTGCTGGAACCGGATTGAAGAAATTCCGCGAGGTGTTGGTAACGTCGAAAAAACCTTCTAGATTTGTTGAAAAACCGGTCGTACAGGAAGAACCTTCCGATGAAATGAAAGAGGAAGAGGTAGTTCTTGTTAAGAAGGCGCGTAAAAAAAGTAAAGTAACAGCGTAAGAATATTCGAAGAAGCATTAAAATAATTTCTTCTAGTAGTTGACAAAAAAGGTTTTTTTCACTATATTGTAAAACTTTAGATTCATAAAAAATATCAATTTTTGGAGTACGTAGTTGCCTACGATTAATCAATTAGTAAGACTCGGTCGTGCAAATTTGACCGTAAAAAGCAAATCTCCGGCGCTTGAAGGCAATCCGCAAAAACGGGGTGTATGCACCAGAGTGTATACCACAACGCCGAAGAAACCAAACTCAGCACTTCGTAAAGTTGCTCGTGTG
The DNA here is from genome assembly GCA_003456055.1 of Bacteroidota bacterium. GTDB lineage: Bacteria > Bacteroidota > Ignavibacteria > UBA10030 > UBA8401 > UBA8401. The sequence continues at coordinate 925 of DMPG01000213.1, forward strand.
CGTTTAACAAACCACATTGAGGTAACCGCTTACATTCCCGGTGAAGGTCATAATTTACAAGAGCACTCTATTGTAATGATCCGCGGCGGTCGTGTAAAAGATTTGCCCGGTGTGCGTTACCATATTATTCGAGGAACGCTCGATACACAAGGTGTTCAAGATCGTAAACAGGCGCGTTCAAAATACGGCGCAAAAAGACCAAAATAATCATAGTTTGACCTTTACCAATGAGAAAAAAACACGCATCGAAACGTATCGCAATTTCAGACCCTAAATTTGGGGATTTATTAGTTAATCGATTCATTAATAATATCATGAAAGATGGGAAAAAGCACAGGGCTCAGACCATTTTATATGATGCAATTGAAATTATTGGTGAACGTGCAAAAACACAAACCCCGATTGATATTTTCAAAAAAGCTGTTCATAACGTTTCTCCTGTGATAGAAATTCGTGCACGGAGAGTTGGCGGAGCAACCTATCAGGTTCCTACAGAAGTTCGTCCCGAACGACGAACCGCTCTCGCAATTCGTTGGTTAATAAACTATTCGCAAGAACGTTCGGATAAGTCTATGTCATTAAAGTTAGCTGCAGAATTTATTGCGGCTGCTAATGGCGAGGGTAATGCGGTGAAGAAAAAAGAAGATACACATCGCATGGCTGAAGCAAACAAAGCGTTTGCTCACTTTAAATGGTAATATAAAGACTTTTAAATTTTAATAAGAAATTTCACTTTGAAGTAGTGTATTAATCTACTTTTTAAGTTCTAGGAATAAGTATGCCTCGTAAATTTTCATTAGATCATACGCGTAATATCGGCATTATGGCTCACATTGATGCCGGTAAGACTACTACGACGGAGCGTATACTTTTTTATACTGGTGTTTTGCACCGTGTTGGTGAAGTGCACGATGGTGCTGCAACAATGGATTGGATGGAGCAGGAGAAAGAACGTGGAATTACGATTACTTCTGCTGCTACAACATGTTTTTGGAATGCACACCGTATTAATATTATTGATACACCGGGTCACGTAGATTTTACAATTGAAGTAGAGCGTTCGCTGCGAGTTCTTGATGGTGCGGTTGCTTTGTTCTGTTCGGTTGGTGGTGTAGAACCCCAATCTGAAACAGTTTGGCGACAAGCAGATAAGTATGGAGTTCCAAGGATTGCATTCGTGAATAAGATGGATCGTGTCGGCGCAGATTTTCTTGCTGCGGTTCAAATGATGAAAGAACGACTTGGAGCAAATGCAATTCCAATTCAACTCCCCGTTGGACAGGGCGAAATGTTTAAGGGTATTATTGATCTTGTAACGATGAAAGCTCATGTTTTTCATGATCATTCGAACGGAATGACTTGGGATGAAATTGAAATCCCTCATGATTTACAAAAACAAGCTGCGGAATATCGAATAAAAATGCTTGAAGCTGTTTCTGATGAAGATGACTCATTGTTAGAAAAGTATTTAGAAGGGAAAGAAATTTCCGACAAAGAAATTATTGATGTTCTGCGAAGAGCTTGTTTGAAAGTTTCGATTGTTCCGGTCTTATGCGGCTCTTCATTCAAGAACAAAGGCGTGCAAATGCTGCTTGACTCGGTCGTAAATTTTTTACCTTCGCCGCTTGATATTCAAGGTGGAATGATCACCGGACACCATCCCAATATGAAAGATACTGTCAGTCGTAAAATTGCTGACAATGAAAAATTTACTGGTCTTGCATTTAAGATCATGACTGACCCATACGTTGGTCGTTTGACATTTTTCCGCGTTTATAGCGGAACGGTGAAAGCAGGTTCGTATCTGTATAATTCTGTAAGCGAAAAGAAAGAACGTATCGGTCGTGTTTTACGTATGCACGCAAATCATCGAGAAGATGTTGAAGAAGGTTATGCCGGTGATATCCTTGCTGCAATTGGTTTTAAAAACACACGAACTGGCGATACCTTGTGCGGTGAAGACGATCAGATTATACTTGAAAAAATGGTGTTTCCAGAACCGGTTATTCATCAGGCGATAGAACCCAAAACAAAAGTTGACCAGGAGAAAATGGGTGAAGCGCTCTCCAAGCTTGCTGAAGAAGATCCAACGTTTCGTGTTTCTACAAATCAGGAAACCGGTCAAACGATTATTGGCGGTATGGGTGAGTTGCATTTGGAAATTATTGTTGATCGCATGAAACGTGAGTTCAAAGTTGAAGCGAATGTTGGGAAGCCACAAGTTGCCTATAAAGAAACGGTTCGCAAAAAAGTTATTGCAGAAGGAAAATTCGTACGCCAATCAGGTGGAAAAGGTCAATTTGGTCACGTGTGGATTGAACTTGAACCGAATGAAAAAGGAAAAGGATATGAATTTGAGGACGCAATCGTTGGTGGTGTAATTCCTCGCGAATTTATTAAACCGGTTTCCGCTGGAATTCAAGAAGCGTTAAAGAATGGTATTCTTGCCGGGTATCCGATTGAAGATGTAAAAGTTAAGTTATTTGATGGATCGTATCATGATGTTGATTCATCGGAAATGGCTTTTAAGATTGCCGGATCTATGGCATTCCAAGAAGCTGCACGGAAAGCAGATCCGGTTATTCTTGAACCAATAATGGCTGTCGAAGTTGTTTCTCCGGAAGATTATCTTGGTGATGTAATGGGTGATTTGAGTTCGCGTCGCGGTAAGATTGAGGGTATTACTCCTCGTAAAGATGCGCAGGTAATCAAATCAATGGTTCCATTATCTGAAATGTTTGGTTATTCAACATCGCTACGATCAATGACTCAAGGTCGAGCCCTCTACACTATGCAGTTCGATCATTATGATGAAACACCGCGGTCCGTTTCCGAACAGATCATTGAAAAAGTAAAAGGTAAGAACGCTTAGTTTTGAAAATTTAGAAAAAATCATTCACACATTAAATTAGGAGAAATCCTCATGGCAAAAGAAAAATTTGACCGCAGTAAGCCGCACGTGAACATCGGAACGATTGGACACGTCGATCATGGTAAGACATCATTGACTGCAGCTATTACAATGACGCTTTCGCTAAAAGGCGGCGGATTATCAACGGTTCGAACATTTGATTCGATTGATAATGCACCTGAAGAGCGCGAACGTGGTATCACAATCGCTACTGCTCACGTGGAATACTCCACAGAAAATAGACACTACGCTCACGTTGACTGTCCTGGTCAC
>DMPG01000213.1:4193-4777 GCA_003456055.1 Bacteroidota bacterium
GTGGTAGTGTTTTTGAATAAAGTTGATATTGCTGATCCGGAATTGTTAGACCTCGTTGAAATGGAATTGCGCGAATTATTGACTTCATACGGATTTCCCGGTGATGATATTCCAATCGTTCGCGGTTCAGCTACAAAAGCTCTTGAAGCATTTGCCGCTAACAAACCGATTACAGACCCAGATTATAAACCAATTCTCGACTTGATGGCTGCTGTTGATGCTTACATTCCTGTGCCCACACGCGATGTTGAAAAAGCGTTCTTGATGCCTATTGAAGACGTATTCTCTATTACCGGTCGCGGTACAGTTGGAACAGGTCGTGTTGAACGTGGACATGCGAAAGTTGGCGATGAAGTTGAAGTTATCGGTCTTGGTGCTCACAAAAAAACTGTTATCACTGGTGCTGAAATGTTCCGCAAAGAACTTGATGAAGTTCGTGCTGGTGATAATGCCGGTATTCTTTTACGCGGAGTTGAAAAAAATGATCTTGAACGCGGAATGGTTGTTGCCAAACCAGGTTCTATCACGCCGCATAAAAAATTTACTGCTCAAGTGTACGTTCTGAAAAAAGAAGAAGGCGGAAG
>DMPG01000172.1 GCA_003456055.1 Bacteroidota bacterium
TCAGCCATTCGTAATTTCCATATCCTACGGCAATCGCATCTTTTAATGATTGAATTGCTGCCCCTTTTTCACCCATTTGGGAATAAAAACATGCAGCATTATAGAGCATCAGCGGATCATCCGGTGAGAGTTCGATCGCTTTTGCAGCCTGGAGTTTTGCTTCATCTTTTCGTCCAACCTGTGCAAGGTCGGTGGCATAGTACATATGACCTCGTGAATCATCCGGATGATGGGATAAATATCGTTTATAGGTCTCAAGACCTTCCAATAAGATCTTCTGATATTTTTCTTTTTCTCCCATTCTTCCGTACACAATTTGCAGATCTCCATAGACTGAATAAAAATCGGGATTGAGTTCAAGAACTTTATGGAATAATTGTACCGATTCTGAATATCGATCGGTACTGCTGTAGATCCTGCCAAGGATCCAATATCCGATGAAACTATTAGCATCGAGTTCAATCGCTTTTCGGCTTGCAGTAACGGCGTCATCGAACAATCGTTTATTATAATACCCGAGTCCTAATGCAGCATATGCCTCCGGTAATGTCGAATCGTACATCAACGCTTTCAAACTCGATTCGATAGATTTATCCAGCCATTGTTCTACCCTTTGNNTTAAACTCGATTCGATGGACTTATCCAGCCATTGTTCAACCCGTTCAACATCCTGATACATTGAAGAATATGTCTCTCCAAGTCCGGCATACGCATCGGCATATCGAGGATCGAGTTCGATCGCTTTTTGGAACAACTGGATCGCAAAATTCATACTTTTCTTTGTCCGCTGATACAAAAAGTTTCGTCCACGAAGGTTGCAGTCAAATGCTTCCGGGTTCAGCGTAGATCGTTTGGTGAGAACGACTTTTTCAGTTGGTGATAATTTTACCATCAACGCTTCAACGATCTGTTTTGATACTTGCTCCTGAATGTCGAATACGTCGTCGAGTTTCCCTTTGTATGTTTCTGCCCATAATTGCGTATCCAATTCCACATCGATCAGTTCAACGGTGATACGCAGATTCTCCTGGAATTTTCGTACGCTCCCCGAAAGGATATAGCGTGTCCCGAGATCTCGCGCGATCGTCTTAACATCCTTTCCCGATCCTTTGTAATGCATTGAAGTTGCTCTCGGAACGACTCGGATATCTTTGAGTTTTGCCAGGTTTGCAATTAACTCTTCTGTAAGTCCATCACTGAAATAATCACTTTCTTTATCAGGGCTGATATTGCTGAACGGAAGTACGGCGATCGCTTTTGTCTTTGGTTGATTTCCCGTCGATTCAATGGACGTATGAACCTCGGAAAATGCCTGCAGCACTTCATCCATATCCTTAAATCGCTGATCGCGATTCTTTTCAATGAATTTCTTCATCAGTTGATCGATCTGCCGCGGGATCTTTTTATCCATCTCGCTCGGAAATGGAGGATCTTCGTTGGCGATAAGATATAGCAACCCTGCATCATGCTCCGCTTTGAACGGCAATTCACCGGTCAACATTTCATAGAGTACAACTCCCAGCGACCAAATATCGGAACGTTGATCCGTTGCTATCCCCTGAACTTGTTCCGGAGACATATATGATAACGTTCCTAACGATGTTCCGGTTTTAGTAAGACCTGCGCCGCTCTTTAACTTTGCCAAACCAAAATCCATGATCTTGATCTGGGAATTGTTCGTCAGCATGATATTATGCGGCTTAATATCCCTGTGAATGATATTCTTATCGTGTGCTGCTTTTAACCCTTTCGCGATCAATGATGCCCAATCTAATGCCAGACGATATGCGATCCCGGGTCCGGTTTTCAGATTGGTCAAATGATCTTTCAATGTTTCACCCTCAAGATATTCCATCACAAGGAACATCATTCCATCTTTTTCATCGATCTCGTACACATTCAAAATGTTCGGATGATTAAGTGCCGCGGCAGCTTTTGCTTCCTGCAAGAAGCGGGATTTATTTTCACCCATCATCGAAAGATGTGCCGGTAAAAATTTTATGGCAACAAAGCGATCCAATGTTGTATCCTGGGCTTTGTAAACAATGCCCATTCCCCCTTCGCCGAGTTTATCGATAATTTTATAGTGAGATATCGTTTGACCGATCATGAAATTATCCTGCAACTAATTTTTGAAATCGTTTATTGGTTCGAAGCGAATTCCACCAAGGCTCAATCTTCAATAATGGCACCGACATTTCACATGGAATCGATAACAATCGCTCAAGTATATCGATCGCTTTTTCATGTTCACCAACCAAAGCATAAATCTTTCCAAGATCATATAAACGAAATGAACCACGCCACGCTTCCTTTTCAACAGGCAAAAGCTCAACACCCCGTTCTCCCGCAGATATCGCCTCTTTCTTGCGGCCCAATCCTGCATAGGCAATTCCAAGGGCACTATATAAGCGTTCATCGGAAGGATTAGTTTTTTGTTTTAGTTGGATAAAAACAATTGCGCTGTCAAAATATTTTTTTGCGAGTGATTCATTCCCGCGAATCTTCTCCATTTGTGCTCGCAGAAGAGTGGTTGGTGCATAACCGAACTGGTCATTTAACAACTCCCTCGTATTTGCTCTATCCATTGTAGACTGGACAGCTTGGAAATTACCTCCCATTAATTCAATGAGATAACTCAAATACTCAATACTAAATTCTGATTCATTTATTTTCCCCACCCTTAGAGCCACTTCAATAATGCGTCGTGAACCATCAAGGTCTCCCTTCCACGACAAAAGATTCCTGACCTTATCCTGATATGTTCCGGTAATATCGGGAGACAGTTCAAGTGCTTTATCAAAATTGCGGTTTGCTTCTTCATACTCTCGCGCAAGAGTCTGCGTTTCTCCAAGCTGTCGAATAAGATCTGCAGCACGTGGATTACTTTCAATCGATTTTTCAAATGCTTCAATTGATCCGCGTACATTTCCCTGACGGCGCATGACCGCTGCAATGCCATAATACACTGTGGAATTACTTGGTCTATACGAAAGAGCAAGAGAGAACTCACCCAACGCTTTTGAATAATCAAGTTTTGTATGATAATAATACCAACCCATTGCCTCGTGAGATTCGGAAAGCTGCGGGGCAAGTTCTGTTGCTTTTTCACCAGCGAGGCGAGAAAGTTCAATCCTACGCTCAGACCGGTCATAAAAAAACCAATACATACTCGCATGGATCTTTGCTAGTTTTGCATATGCAGCAGCAAATTTTGGGTCAAGCCGGATCGCACGTTCCATTAATTGGATTGCAATTTCTTGGTCGGATTTAGAAACACTTCTGTCCGAATATTCAATGGCTTTGAGATAATAATCATATGCCTCAGCACTTTCGGTAAGTGACGTTTCGAGCGATTTCTGTTCTGTCGTAGCTAATGCAATATCCATTGCACTTGCAACTCTACTGGCAATGTCGGATTGTAATTTGAATGCGCTTGAGAGGACCGATTCCATTGATTCCGACCACGCTTGCGTTTCATCTTCCACTCTAATGAGCGTTGGATTCACACGAACATGGGTTTGCCCGTCAACAGTTTCCCATCGGACTGTTCCTTGAAGAACATAATTCACTCCGAGTTCTTCACCGATCTGTTTCAGTGTTTTCGTTGTCTTTATATATTGAACGGCGCTTGACCGCGCAATAACTTTTAATCCGGAAAGACCCGATAATCTGCTTGTTACTTCATCGGTCATTCCATCCACAAAATAATCTTTGTCGGTCATTCCAAGATTTTCAAACGGAAGTACAACGATTACTTTTTTATCATTAGATCCGCCAATTCGAGAAAGGATGGAATACCTAAAGAAGAAAACCATAAAAATAATCAGTGCAGCAATTCCTACTGCTGATACATTTTTTTTGGAAAACCATTTGGCATTCATTGCCGCCGGTGATGAAATAGAAGATCTGTTTTGATCAGGTCGCTGATATTCTTGCGTCCTTACTACTCTTGTCGATTCTTTCTTTAACCGTCGAAGGTCAACAATTATTTCAGCCATTGATTGATAGCGGTCTTCCGGATCTTTTTCCAAAGATTTTTTTAGGATATGCAGCAATTCCGGTGGAACATCTTCCCGATACTTCGAAGCATTTTCTGGTTCTTCATTCACAATGGAATACATCACTGCCGCTTCATGTTCGCCGCGGAAAGGCATCTTTCCTGTCGTCATTTCGAATAATACTACACCATAAGAAAAAATATCAGAACGCATATCCGCTTCGATTCCTTGGATTTGTTCCGGAGACATATAGGCAAGCGTACCGATTGTGCTTGATGTTCTCGTCAATTTCAGTGACCCTTTTAATTTTGCCAAACCAAAGTCCATCACTTTAATCTGATTCTTGGAATTCACCATGATATTCTCTGCTTTGATATCACGGTGAATGATTCCTTTGCTATGAGCTTCCTGTAACGCTTCTCCTATTTGAATGGCGTATTCTACAACTTGTTTGATATTTAAAGAATTTGATGAAGCTACTTTATCGCGTAACGTAACACCATCCACCAATTCCATTTCGATGAACTGCATATTATCCGCTTCATCGATTCCATAGATTGTGCAGACGTTAGGATGATTCAAGGCTGAAGCGGACTTTGCTTCCTGGAAGAACCGAGATTTTTCCTGCTCGGATTTTGCAATATGCGTAGGAAGAAATTTCAGCGCGACAAAGCGGTCGAGTTTGGTATCCTGGGCTTTGTAGACAACGCCCATGCCACCTTCACCTAATTTTTCGACGATCGTATAATGTAAGATTGTTTTCCCAATCACAGTACTATTTCCCTTTCATTAATTCGATATACCCGGGTTCATTCCGTATTCCGTCAAAATCGACATCAGTTTTTATCCATTCATAATCTTCCAAGCCGGCAACGATCGATTTGCGTAACGTATCTACCGCCAGTGTCTTTTGATTCAATCTTGAATAGACACACGCAGCATTATAGAACATCAATGGATCATCAGGACTTAGTTCTATGGCTCTGTTGGTCTGTTGTAATGCCTCATCACTTCGACCATCCGTTGCAAGTTGAATTGCATAATGAATATGTGATCGTGCATCATCCGGATGCTTGGCAAGGTACAATGGGAACATGGCCAACATTTTTTGGATGATCTCATCCATTTTTTCTCTGTCACCAAGACGCTCATATGCCATACGCAATTCGCCAAACGCTGTGTGAAAATCCGGATTGAGTTCAATTGTTCTCTTTAAAAGATCAACGGCTTCTTCATCACGATTCATCACATGACAAATTCTTGCAAGCACCCAATATCCTGTAAAGATATTCGGTCCAAGTTCAATCGCTTTTCTCGCGGCGGTTTCAGCTTCCTGAATAGATTTCTTACTGAAATATGCCATCGCCAAAGCGGCATATGCTTCGGCAACCGTTGAATCGTACATCAGCGCTTTCAGACTCGATTCGATCGCCTTTTCAACCCACACATCTTTCGTATCATAATCATAATGAAGAGTTGCATACGATTCGCCCAGCCCGGCGTATGCTGCCGCATACCGAGTGTCGAGTTCGATCGCTTTTTGGAACAGATGAATGGCAAATTGTAAACTGCTTTTGGTTCTGCGGTACAGAAATTCCCGCGCACGAAGATAACAATCGAATGCCTCTGCATTAACGGTCGATCGTTTTGTAAGGATAATCTTTTCGTTGGGTGATAATTTGATCATCAACGCACCTACGACCTGTTTCGAAACCTGCTCCTGAATATCGAACACATCTTCCATCTTTCCTTTGAACGATTCCGCCCAGAGCTGCCGCCCGTTCTCAACATCAATGAATTGTACCGTGATCCTCAAATTATCCTGGAATTTTCGTACGCTTCCTTCTAGCAGATATCGGATCCCAAGTTCCTTTCCAATCGTTTTGATATCTTTGGATGTATTCTTGTACTGCATTGAATTCGTCCGCGAAATGACATCAAAATCTTTTAATTGCGAAAGACTCACGATCAGTTCATCCGTTAACCCGTCTCCAAAATATTCGTTCTCTTTGTCGCCGCCAATGGTTGAAAATGGCATAACTGCAATCGCTAGTTTTTTTGAACTTTCCTGCTTAGAATCGATATTTGTTTTTAACAATACGAGTGCTTCAAGAAGTTCATCAACATTCTGAAATCGTTTTTCACGCTCTTTTTCTAGCATCTTCATCACGATGGAATCGATGGATTCAGGTAAGCGCCTATCCAATTCACTCGGCAGCGGTGGATCTTGATTGACGACCAAGTACATCAATCCGGCTTCTNNGGAAGATCGCCTGTCAGCAATTCAAAGAAGAGAATCCCCAAAGACCAGAGATCGGAGCGATGATCGGCATTCATACCCTGAGCCTGCTCCGGAGACATATACGATAATGTGCCAAGGGAAGATCCTGCTCTGGTCAAAGAGCTTTGACTTCTCAATTTTGCCAAACCAAAATCCATG
>DMPG01000240.1 GCA_003456055.1 Bacteroidota bacterium
AAGAAACCTTTCTATGGTCAGAAGATCAATACCGTAAAAAAATCAATCGAAGCACAATTCGAACAGATCAAGATTACCATAAGTTCTACTGTCAAAAAACAGAAAAATGAAATTGATATAACACTTCCGGGAAGAAATCGACCCAAAGGATCACATCACCCCATAACTCAAACCATGGAAGAAATGAAGACGATCTTCATTTCAATGGGATTTGGGATAGAATATGGACCTGAAATTGAAGATGATTATCACAATTTTNNGGCAAGAGATATGCAGGATACTTTCTTCATCAAAGAGGATATCGTTCTGCGCACGCATACATCGCCGGTTCAAATTCGAGTGATGAAGAGTCAATCGCTGCCGATTCGTGTAATTATGCCCGGACGTGTTTATAGAAATGAAGCGGTGAGTGCACGTAGTAATTATTTCTTTCATCAAATTGAAGGTCTTTGTGTCGATAAAAATGTTACGTTTGCAGATTTAAAAGGAACATTAGTGACATTTGTTAAGAATTTTTACGGTAATGATGTCAAATACCGTTTCAGGCCCAGTTATTTTCCATTTACAGAACCGAGTTTGGAGATGGATATCACTTGTTTCTTATGTAAGGGAAGCGGATGCAGGATTTGTAAACATAGTGGATGGCTGGAGGTTCTGGGAGCTGGTATGGTCCATCCAAACGTACTTAGGAATTGTGGTCATGATCCTGAAAAAGTATCCGGGTATGCTTTTGGAATGGGAGTAGACCGAATTTCATTTTTGAGGTACGGTATTGATGACATTAGAATTTTCTTCGACAATGATATTCGATTTTTAAATCAGTTTTAATGAATCTTATATGCGTATAAGTTATAATTGGTTACAGCGATACATCAATGTGAATGATAGCATTGAAAACTTAGCTCATAAGCTTACCAGTATTGGTCTTGAAGTTGAATCTGTTGAATATTTAGGAAAGAAATTCAATGGGTTTGTTGTGGGTGAAGTTATTGATGTTCAGAAACATCCGAATGCCGATCGTTTGAAATTATGCAGGGTGAATGTTGGCTTAAAAGATGGACTGTTGCAAATAGTCTGCGGTGCACCGAACGTTGAAACCGGACAAAAAGTTATTGTTGGTCTGATAGGAGCAATCGTTCCTCATAATCAACACGATCCTGCTTCGAAGCCATTAACTCTGATTAAAGCAACGATCAGAGGAGTGGATTCTTATGGGATGATCTGTTCCTCAAAAGAATTAGGTTTAGGTGAAGACTCCTCTGGAATAAAGGTGCTCGATCGTGAAGCGAAAATTGGAACTCCTCTCGCTGACTTTTTGGGTGTTAATGATATAGTTTTTGAAATAGGAATTACTCCAAATAGACCTGATTGTTTAAGTCATCTTGGAATTGCACGTGATATTGCTTCGATCTATAAAAAGAAATATTCTTTACCGAAATACAAGCTCTCAGAGAACAAAAAAATATCGATCAATACAATTGCAACTGTAAAAATTGAAAACTCTGTCGACTGTCCGAGGTACACAGCTCGTGTTATTCACAATGTAAAGATTCAAGAGTCTCCTGATTGGTTAAAACAACTCTTAACTTCTGCTGGTCTTCGTCCGATCAATAATATTGTAGATGCGACTAATTTTGTCATGTTAGAATATGGTCAACCACTGCATGCATTTGATTTTGATAATTTAGCGCAGAACACGATAATCGTAAAAAATGCTGCAAAAGGAGAGACGTTTACTACGCTCGATGGAANNTGGAGAGACATTTACAACGCTTGACGGAAAGTCACATCAGTTAACAGGAAGTGAATTGATGATCTGTGATGGTGAAAAATCTGTTGCGATTGCCGGAGTCATGGGTGGATTAAATTCTGAAATTTCAGTTAATACAAAAACAGTATTGCTTGAGTCTGCATATTTTTCTCCGACGAGTGTTCGCAAAACTGCAAAGCGACTTGGCATCAGTTCGGATGCATCGTATCGGTTTGAGCGAGGAATTGATCCGAATATTACCGCCGAAGCATCTGCGCGTGCTGCAAGTCTCATTGCTGAGTTGTCCGGAGGCGAAGTTGTTCAAGGAATTATTGATATCTACCCTAAAAATATTTCTCCAAAGGAAATTGTTTTAAAAGTGTCTAGAGTAAACTCTATTCTTGGATCAGATATTCCCGCTAAAGATATCAAAAGAATATTAAATTCTCTTGAAATCAAAACAACATCGGGGAAAGAAAAAAAATCATTTTTGTGTAGTATTCCAACCTTTAGACCTGACATAGAACAAGAAATAGACTTGATCGAAGAAGTTGCTCGGATTTATGGATATGATAATATTGAGAATAAAACTTCAAGCGAAGTTCTGTTCAGTAAGCCTAACAAAAATGAGGTAAGAATCAATTCAATCCGTCAATGGTGTGTTGATAATGGTTTGAATGAAATTTTAACAAATAGTTTGATTGATAGATCTACGGCAAATTTATTTTCTGAAAATTTAGTGATAGTTAAAAATCCATTAAGCGAAGATCTTGAAATTCTTCGTCCTTCGTTGCTCTCCACAATGTTACAAACAATAGCCTATAACTACAATCATGGCGTTTCTCGATTACAGGTATTTGAAATAGGAAAGTCATTCTCAAGTTCAAATGAAAATGGTACGTATATAAAAGGGTTTTTAGAACAAAATATTTTAGGAATTTGTCTCACCGGTGATGCAAATGAGCTTTCTTGGAGCGAAAAACTGAGGAATGTTGATATTTTTGATCTGAAAGGTATAGTTTTGTCACTTTTGAAAAGCATAGGTCTTGACAATAGTGATTTAATTTATTACAATGCACCAAGTTCTTTAACTGAAATGTCCATAGGTGTTGAAATCAATAACACTTATGTTGGTTATATAAGTAAATGTAATCCGGAAATCACCAAAAAGTTTAAGATTGAAAAAGATGTATTTTATGCGGAATTAGACCTTGATAAAATTGTCAAGGTTGATACTGGTAAAAAGTATAAAGAGTTTTCAAAATTCCCGACAGTAATTCGTGATGTAGCATTT
>DMPG01000017.1:0-212 GCA_003456055.1 Bacteroidota bacterium
TTGAAGTGTCATCCTTCCTGAATGTATATAGTTGAAATCTCCCTATCTGTTTCACGCTGACAAAAAAAACTTACAGTTTTGGAATGAGGTTGTTCATTAACTCCTATTTACTCACTGATATTACGAAAAAAGAATAACTGCATAACAAAGTAAAGTCGTCATGTCCGAATGTCCCGCTTTTAGATTCCGTTCATTGCGGGATTCAAAAGACG
>DMPG01000017.1:320-464 GCA_003456055.1 Bacteroidota bacterium
CTTGACATTCGATTTAAAATAAATTAAGTTATCGATAAAGTAAACGATAAAACAAACAACCATATTGTCATTATGAACCCCAAAGCATTTACTATTCGCCTCTGTTTTTTCTTCCTTATCACACAGCAATTGTTCGCTCAAGGT
>DMPG01000017.1:527-783 GCA_003456055.1 Bacteroidota bacterium
AGATCGGCGGCATTCCGGAAGGAACATATAGTTTACGGTTTTCCTATTTGGGTTTTACCACCAAAATCATTGAGGTTAAAATTGTTGGTGATCAGACGATTGTGATCAATTCAAAATTAGTTCCGGATGTAATTGAAGGAAATGAAGTGGTGATCACCGCTCAGGCGAGAGGACAGCTTTCGGCAATGAATCAACAACTCAAATCAACAACAATTGTTAATGTAGTTTCAGAAGAGAAAATAAAAGAACTTCCAGA
>DMPG01000017.1:820-5835 GCA_003456055.1 Bacteroidota bacterium
ATGAGTGATAAATTTAGTTCAATAACAATTGATGGTGTTAAGATCCCGGCTACCGATGAAAATTCACGAGGTGTAGATCTTAGTACTATATCCCAAAGCTCGTTATCTGGAGTGGAATTATTCAAAGCATTAACTCCTGATAAAGACGCCGAAGCGATTGCCGGGAGTGTAAATCTTGTAACCAAAAAGGCTCCATACATAAGAGAGCTAAATGTTACAGNNTGCGGGTAGTGTTAATCTTGTAACCAAAAGAGCTCCATCGGAAAGATTTGTTGCCATAGATGCCAAAGGAAATTATAACAAACTTATGGATTCATATGACCAATATGATTTTTCATTTCGATACGGAGAACGATTTTTTGAAAATGTATTTGGAATTCAGGTAACGGGAAATAAAGAGAAAAAAATACGGAGCAATGAAGAATTTAATATTGAATATAATACCGCACTTAATAATAGTACTGATTATGCTATTAATAATTTTCTTCTTCAATTTACTGACGAAATAAGACACAGAGATAATCTTTCACTACTGATCGATTTTAATACTCCTGATTCAGGAACAATCCGATTTAATAATAATTATAATCAAACCAATAGGGATTATACTATTTTTACGAGAAACTATCCCACCAATGATCAGGTCTTGTATACCGCTCAAAATAGAGAACAAGAAATAAACACATATAGTAGTTCTATCCGGGGAGACAATTATCTTTTGGGATTATCCATTAATTGGGGAGGGGCGTTTGCTCAATCTATATCAGATGTTCCTTATGATTATACTCTTGATTTTCTTGAACCATCACGATTGGAAAATGGTGTAGTTGTTTCTGGTATGAGACCGACACCAAAAATTAAAGAACGACCAGAACAATTAATTAGTTTTGCATTAAATAATTTCTATGCGGCAACGTGCAGCACTGCGTTTTTTCAAACGGAGAAAAATATCGACAAAGAAAAAACAGCTTTTTTTGATATAAAAGATAATGTTATTGTCGCAGGTCAATTTTCATGGGAATTAAAAATAGGAGCAAAATATAAAACGAAAGATAGGTTGAAAGAGAGTGGTCAACTATACTCTCCATATTATCTTGGATACTTTCAGGGATATAATGAACTTGCCGATGGCTCATTGGTAAAGAAGAATTTTACCGGGACAAGATTCGAGAACTTTTATTCTGTATTTGAAAGTTCTAACGGTCAGATACGCTTACCCTCTGCTTCCTCATTTATGGATAATGTTCCCGCTTCAAGAATGCTTTTCGATACGTACAATTTATATCCAATGTTGAATAGAGATGCAGTAAGATTATGGTATGACCTGAATAAAAATGGAAAAGATGTTACTGGTGCACGAGAATATTTTGATGACCCGACAATTGATGCCGAGTATTATAAGATAGTTGAACGAGTATATGCCGGGTACGCAATGAACACTTTCAATTTTAGTGAAGATATGACATTTATTGGAGGAGTTCGGTTTGAAAAAGAGGATAACAATTATGATTCAAAGTTCTCGCCACAATCTATTGGTGGTTTTCCTGTGCCTCAAGGAATCATTAGAGATACATCTGCGTCATATTCCGAATTAATTGTTTTACCAAATTTTCATTTAACGTTACGTCCTACAGAATTTATCAATGTGCGTCTTGCCCCATATAAAGCGTTAGCAAGACCAGATTTTAATCTTCGATTGGAAAAGTTTATTGGATCGGGAGTGAATACTTTAGTATTGGGAAATCCTAAATTGAAAACTGCTAAAGCCTGGAATTATGAATTAAACTCATCATTTTTCAGTAATTCGATTGGATTGATTACGGTCTCCGCATTTTATAAAGAAATCGACGATATGTTTCATCTTCTTGAAGGCGCTTCAGTAGATGGAAACGGTTTAATTGATAGTTTAGGACTAAAATGGAAGACTCCATACAATGGAACGTATCAACTAACTGTTCCTTACAATTCTGCAAAACCAACTCTAGTTTGGGGATTTGAATTTGAACATCAAGTGAATCTAAATTTTTTACCAGGTTTGTTGCAAAATATCGTCCTTTCATATAATGCATCTATCGTACGATCTGAAACACATCTTATTTCAACAGCCAATGGTGTAAAATATGATTCAGTTGATATCGGAGGCGGCATTTTTATTCCGATACCAATAAATTTTACGTATGTCCAAGAGAAGAAACAAAAATTAGAGGGGCAGCCAGAATTTTACGGAAATATTGCACTAGGATATGACATTGAAGGTTTTTCTGCAAGAAGATCACTCTTTCATCAGGCAGAATATAACAGATCATTTTCCGGAAGTGGACGAGGTGATTTTGTAAATAATAAATTTACAAGAATTGACCTTGCACTGAAACAAAAAGTAACAGAGTATCTGGCAGTAATGTTAAATATAAGTAATCTGACGGGAGTCGACGAAAGTTATTCTCAAATGAATAGAATCGTTGGATATAAAATTTTAAGAAATAGTGAGAAGTATGATTTGGCTGCTGACCTTGGAATACGATTAGAGTTTTAGAAACACCATTATCATTAATCCACATATNNGAGTAAGATTAGAGTTTTAGTTTTAGAAACATCGTTACATTAATCCACTTATATTTATTAATCTATTCAGGAGGTTGTTATGAAGCAAAAGCAATACAAATTACTACTTGTTGTTCTGTTGTTACTTCCATTTGTCATAGTTGCACAAGAAAGTGTATTACGTCTTGTTCCATACAACGGACAAGAAAGCTCATTTCTGAATGCTCAGTTAATTGCGGACACTACTGCAAATAATGGAATACCTGCAAATAGGGTTTATGAGCTACAACGCGGAAAACTTTATCTCTCGAAAGGATTGTTTCAAGTTAATAAGCAATATCGATTAAGAATTAGAGCAAATGATAGTACGGGTTCACGCCCAGCAATTCTTTTGTATCCGACAGGAAGTGGTGCAACTCCACAAAATCCACCGGGACAAATGTTTCAATTGAATGGCGGTGATATTGAGTTAAAAAGTATTGTTATATCCGGATATTTTGAACCGATTGATTCCAATATTAATAATTTACAAGGTGGGTTGATTAACACAAATGGAGCCGGATCAAGTATGTATATTGATGATTGTGTTGTTACGCAGTCAAATGGAAATCATTTAAGAACAGAATCAGCTACCCTAGTTGTTAAAGTGACAAATTCAATTTTTGCGGATATGGGTTTTCTTGGTCGATCAAACCTGGGAGCTGGAAAAGCAATTGATATGCGCGAAGCATCGTGTGATTCTCTTATATTTGTGAACAATACTTTTGTAAATTTTCAAGACAGAATAATTCGTCACTACAATTTTGGGAATCCTACTGCAGGAACTGGTGCCATTGGATACACACTATTTGATCATAATACAATAGTCAATGGTATGTCCTATCACGGATTATTGTCATTGGGTGATGTTGGGAAAAAAGTGATTATTACAAACAATTTATTTATTGACCCAAATTCTCTTGGCGAAGACAGCTCCGATGCTACCCGAAAAGCAGAATGGGCAAATACCGGTGAAAAATATCCTAATGGAACAAATAGAATGACCTGGATTTTTTCCGCACCAAATGATTCAACTCAATGGGTTGTAAAAAATAATTACTATAGCATTTCAGATTCAGGTCAAGCATTTATTAATTATTCTTCTTCAATATTTCCTGGGAAAGTTCTTGGATATGGTTCACCATTATCTTGGCATATCAATAAACGTTTAGGTGCTGATTCTGCAACAGCGTTTATTAAAACAACGAATCCTGTAGTATTAACAAAAATTCCTAAATTAATGACAGATCTATGTCGTTGGTATATTTCACCTACCGGTGGAAACAAACTAAAAAATACGCCGACTTCAGCATGGGTGCGGTCTCTTCACGATTTTGATCGTAAGCGTTATCAATATTGGAATGACACCCTAAATGCCACCTATTCAACTAGTTTACCAATATATACAGCGGATCGTGGTTTATTCCCTATTGGTGATCTAAATTGGTATCCGAGCAAAAAAGCGCAATGGTTAGTTACCAGTGTTAAACAAATACAAAGTGTAACACCAAATGCATTCTCACTCGATCAAAATTATCCGAATCCTTTCAACCCGAGCACAACAATAAAATACCAAATTCCTTTGAATGGAATGGTATCGTTGAAAGTGTATAATCTTATCGGTCAGGAAGTTGCTTCGTTAGTAAATGATATGCAAACAGCAGCAAGTTACGAAACATCGTTCGACGCATCAAAACTTTCCAGCGGAATATATTTCTATACATTACGCGCAGGGAATTTTGTTGAAACAAAAAAGATGATGTTGTTGAAATAGAGATTTGTTTATCGGGTGGAGTGATACCACCCGATAAATCCAAATGTTCTGCCCTTGAAACTGTAAGAAGTGTTGCTTACAATACAGTGCCTTCGTGAGAATTTCTAGGCTGAAGTATCCATCCCTGTTGAATAAATAATTGCCTATATAAAATGCAGAAAGTGAAAACTCTTATATTTGGTCTATTCATTATCTGTTTGATCAAAGCAAGTGTCTTTGCTCAGCAGTTGTCATTTCCCGGTGCTGAAGGAGGAGGAAGATTTTCACGCGGAGGGAGAGGGGGAAAAGTAATTGAAGTGACAACACTAAGCGATATTAATACTGTTGGTGGGCTTCGATATGCAGTTAATCAAACCGGTGCACGGACGGTCGTTTTTCGCGTGTCCGGTACAATCATTCTCAATTCTGAATTACAGATCACCAAAGATTCGATTACCATTGCAGGACAAACTGCACCGGGGGATGGAATCTGTATTAGAAAATTTCCGATGCGTATTTCTGCAAATCATGTTATCCTTCGTCATCTTCGATTTCGACTGGGTGATGAGTCGGGCGGTGAGAGTGATGCTCTGAATGGTTATAGCGGGACAAATTATGCCAAGAAAAATATCATCATTGATCATTGTTCATCAAGCTGGAGCCAGGATGAAACAATGACATT
>DMPG01000211.1 GCA_003456055.1 Bacteroidota bacterium
GGTTGTTGTAACGAGTGATAAG
Source organism: Bacteroidota bacterium (assembly GCA_003456055.1). Taxonomy (GTDB): domain Bacteria; phylum Bacteroidota; class Ignavibacteria; order UBA10030; family UBA8401; genus UBA8401. Next base: position 23 of record DMPG01000211.1, read on the forward strand.
TTTCAAACCAGTTTCTTCGTCGAGTTTTAATACCTCAACCATTTGCACTTTCTTATATCGCTCCAACCGTTCATAAGGGCGCTTCTTACCTTCCCCAAAATTATCTGGAGGTTGCGCTATGCAGAATATAATAAAAACAAAACCAAGGAAAGCAATCTCGAATAAATGTTTCATATAGATCCTATTTCTTATTGTACTGTTGGTTTATCTAATCGATCAAGTACTTGTTCAATCTCTTTATCTCCCAAATCCAAAAGCAATTCGTGTTCGGACTTATAGGAAGAGACATCAAGCACAAAAAAATCTTCAGCGAGTTTTGAATCAACAGCGTCGGCATTTGAAATTTCACCAACAAAATTTTCCACACCACGAATAACTCCGGAATTTGATTCATAATTGGTCGTTTCATCAACGATCGAATCGATCTCTGATCCTTCCATTTCCACTACCATTGAATATATTGAGGATTGCAATTCTGCAGGTTTGAACGATTGATACATAATACCAATGGAAAAAACGATCATTGCTACTACCGAAGTCGGAACTACCAAACGAAACCATTCCGGAATGAACATTGGCAAATGAATCTTTCCAGAATCCAAACGATCACGAAGACGGGGAAGAAAATTTGTAAAGTATTGAGTTGGAACGTTCTCATCAGAAGCGTCCCGCAGTTCATTCAACGCTAATTGGATAGATTCCAATTCGTTTTGCATCAGAGGTGATTTTGTCAGGAAAGATTCTATTTCAATTTTTTGTTCAGTTGAAATATTCCCTTCAACATAATCAATCAGTCGTTCGTGTAATTCATTCTCGTTCATTCTTAAGATACTCTCCGATCTTCTTCACAGCATGAAAATAATTTGCCTTCAAACCACCCACACTGGTATGAAGAATATGTGCAATCTCTTCATATGGTAATTCTTCGTAGTAACGAAGTAAAAATACTTTTTTTTGTTTCTCGGGTAATCGCTCAATTGCTTTTTTGATACGTTGAGTCTGTTCTTCATTTATCAGTAGTTGTATCGGTTGATCGTCCGAAGTGCTGATCTGATGTATTTCTTCATCAATTGAAAATATTTTGCGGACTTTTTTCCGTCGAATCTCATTCAACGAAAGATTGATCGCAATTCGATATATCCAAGTATAAAAACTTGAATCTCCTTTGAACGAATGCAACGATTGATATGCCTTAATAAATACATTTTGAGTGATATCGTCGGCATCATCGTGATCGGGAATCATCCGCCGAACAATCCAATAGACCTTCTCTTTGTAACGAAGTACTAATTGATTGTATGCCTGTTCGTTACCATTATTAAAATCTTGAATTAACTTAAGTTCGTCAGGATTATTCATTCATTAATGAACTTTTGACAGTGGAACTGTCAATAAAGTTTAACATTATTCAAAATTATAGCGCAAACCAATGAAAATATCCCATTCTTTCGCATAATCAGAACCAAGATAATAGTCATTTGGATTATTACGATATGAATAACTGGCTGAAGTCACTTGCGAAGAAAAACGGCTTTGCAGAATCCTGAAGTCGATGATGAAATCTCGTAACGGTTCATATGACCCAATAAGTCCGAATGTTTGCTGTTTTGTGAGAGGAGAATACAAAAATGTCGGGGTTGGCAATCGGTATTGAAAAATAGTTGAATCCTTACCCCCTTTTCGAAGTGACTCAAAAATCAATCCAACTTCTAAACTGCGGATTGGTTTATAATTAAAACCTATGGAAAATAAATCCGAATTCTGACCGATCCAATGACCTAAATTGATCTTGTGGCTTTGAAATGTTGCATCCGAGAATCGATGGTTATACACCCAGGGATTCATACGTGTGTATTCTATCATTATTCTTGAATCTGGAATTATGTGATCATATAATTTTGTCCCAACTGTAAATCCTAATTGATTGCGCTGACGATCTGCCCGTGCAAAATCTTCAGTAGAAAATTCGTCCAGAAAGAGCGATACATAGTAGTTCTGATCTTTAATAAAATTTAGATCAGCTGAAAAGAACATTTGAGAATTGTCGGTATCATACATCCAATGCTCCGCCGCTTTAAAGAACATGATTGGAATTAAGTACAATAATTCCGGACTTCGACTTCCATATATTTGAGATTCTCCGATAGAAAGGTCAACACCATCCCACGGAGTAAACTCAATCATATGAGCTGCAATATATTTTTGCCTGTTAACCCGTCGGAATCCAACATAGCCTGAGATATCTGGAACCTGATAGGAACGAAGTGAATCAATAATATCGGAATAGAGCCAGCCGTGGATATAAGTAAAATCAATATTTTCACCTAATCGAGCACGAAGTTTAATTTGTGGAAATGACGGAGCTTTATTTGAAAGAATGATATTCCCTTGTTCTCCGGCTCCCCATACATTATGCATCTTTTCCACAGACAGAGTCACTAAATCAATATCAACATTAACTTGAGCATCGATCGGATCATAGTTGATAAAACTTTTTAAAGTTCTGGCAATCACTTGTGCTGGTTCTGAAGAAAGCGGTTTGGCAGAACTTATATATGAGCCAGACTCAGTGTTGTCACGAAACATAAAACTAGTACCTATATGTTTTCCCAAATAGCCATAGACGTTCAATCCGTTTGACACTACTTTAGTATTGGTCCCATCTGCATGCTTGTTATAGGTATAACCACCAATGCNNAAATAGCCATAAACGTTCAATCCATTTGACACTACTTTGGTATTTTTCCCATCTGCATGCTTGTAATACGAATAACCACCAATGAGATCGAAATTAAAATTTCCCGGATTACTTTTGTATTGATACAGATGCCAGCGTTCTTCAATGATATTTTCATAACCAATATTTTCCAATTCCTGGAAAAATTCTTCCTTGTAAAAAAACTGTTCATCTTGCTCTACCTGCGTTAACGGCATCGAGGTCGTATCGATCTGTACAATAAATTTTGCAATTGCTTCACGCGAAAGAGGTTTTACCGCATCACGATAACCAACGATCACTTGTTTGGCTTCCATCTTATCCAAATATTTGTATATAGGATGTGTTGCAGAAAGATAAACAGACTGTGATGATAATATTGACGGAAACAACAAAAGTAATATTTTGTACATTAAATTCTAACCCTATTTTCT
>DMPG01000128.1 GCA_003456055.1 Bacteroidota bacterium
TAGATTTTTCTTACTAATACTGCTTTTTCGTGCAATCGGTTCTTCTGCCGGTTCTTCTGTTTGATCAGGTGCGAATATTTCCAACATCTCTCCTGCATTGATCCTGCTTGTGCGGAGCCGATTCCATGATTTTACATCAGCGATTGCAACATCATATTCTGCTGCAATTTTCTCCAATGTCTCTCCTCGTTTAACTTTGTGTCGAACCCACCCTACACTTGCCTTTCCGGCTTGCTCCACATTTTTTTTCTTAACGGAAGAGACGGCTGAAATACTTTTTTCCTTTTGAGCAGTGGGTTGTTTTGCGAGACTCTTATAAAATTCAAGTTTTTCTTCCGGAACCCAGATCGTTAATCGTTGGCGGGAATAGATATGTTTTCCGTATGGAATGTTGTTCCAGTTGCGAATGTGACTTGCGCGAACGTTGAACCATTCCGCAATATGCCCAAGAGTCTCGCCTGGTTTCACAGTGAACACAACTTTTTTACGTCCCTGCGGTTCATACGTTGCTTTTTGAAGTTTTGATTTATTTTTTTGAGATACAGAAGCAATTGATTTTTTCGTTTCCGAATATTTTCTTCCTTCCTCTTTTACTCTATTGTATCGTGCAATATCTGCTATCTCCTTTTTACGCTGCGCATCAACCAACGCATAAGCAGAATTCGATTTTACCGGAATAACCAGAGTTGCTCCAACCTTTAATCGTTTGGAACGAGAGAGTTTATTTACTTCTAAAAGGATCGCTGTCGTAACGTTATATCGTTTAGCAATTTGACTGATCGTTTCTTTCCGTTTAATAACGTGAGTGGCAAAATCTAATTTTTTATCGTCAGGAATCATGCTATAATTCTCTGCAAAAATTGCAGCTGTTCCAAATGGCACCCGAAGTTGATATCCTTTGTAGTTCGGTGGTGTGCACCATTGCGTCAGTTCAGGATTGAGGTCTTTGATTTTTTCCAGATCGGTTCCGGCACAATCCGCCAGAATACCGAGGTCAATACAATCATCAACGGTCACATACTCATAGGATAATGAATCTGCTTTCGTTATATCGCCGAAACCAAATGCTTCTGGCCTCATAATGATGAGTGCCACTGCAATATATTGTGGAACATAATTTCGCGTTTCTCTCGGAAGCCGGTGACGCATTTCCCAATAATCCGTTGAACCGCTCCGTCTGATTCCTCTGCGAACCCAACCGCCCCCTGCATTGTATGCAACAAACACCAAATGCCAATCATTGAATTCTCTGTAAAGATCTTTCATATGACGGGCTGCTGCACGGGTTGCTTTCTCAAAATCACGCCGTTCATCATACCAATAATTTGAACGGAGCCCATACATACTCCCCGTTCCTTTCATAAACTGCCACAGACCTACTGCTTTTGCCCACGAACGAGCCACCGGATTTAATCCGCTTTCCGGTAACGAAAGATACATCAATTCCGGCGGAAGGCCCTCTTCTGCAAAGACTCTGGACATCATCGGGAAATATCTTCCCGAACGATAGATCCAATTCTCCATATGTGAACGCCCTTTTCCCATGAAGAATGAGATCGTTCGCTTTGTATATTCATTGATATGGAGCGGGACATCGGTTTTTGGAACAAGAGATGGAGGTATTTGAATATTGGTAATATCGATCTTTTCAATGTCAAGATTCAATTTTTCACGAAGTGCAAAAATTGAACTGTTTGGACCGATGCTATCGATGGTAGCAATATATTTTTCGTAATCTTCAATAACACTTCGCGAGAGTTCATTGAAATCAGAATTCATCTCAATATTTGGGAAGTAACTTGCTTCATTCAAATGTTTGATCGCTTCCTCAAACTCATCCGCTGACAGCATTGAATCACCTTCCGCTTGAGCCTGCATTGCAGAAAGATAATGACCTCGTGCCTGTTCAAGTAATTCTGCTATTTGCTTTTCGTCAGCACCCCCTAAGGAATCAGCTCCGATTGAATCTACTGCCGGATCTACCGATTGAACAGGACGAAGTTGCATTGTATCTTGAGCAAAAAAAGAGGAGGATGATGACGATGCCAATAGTTGCGAACTATTATATGATTTTTTATTCGAAGTCTGAGAGGTTTGGATATCGGATTTTTGAGAAGTTGTGTTCGTACAACCGGCCAACAATGCGAATATGGAAGCAAATGCAAAAACTTTTTTCAATGCTTATCCTTTTAATGAATGTTGTATATATGTAATATACACTTTGAACCAAAAAAAACAAGGAATATTCAGTTCAACTGTAAATTAGACGAATACAAAATTACTTTAGCCCTTGGTATAAGAGCATCATTTATAATTAATTGGAATTGTCGTTTAAAATATAAAGTCCCGATTAATATAATCGGGACTAACCACATTTTGCGGTGAGCCTGGACTGACTACGTCCTTCGGACTTCGTCAGTCAAGATTCGTTTCTTAAGAATGGCTTTCCCCGATCCGGTTTTGAAATACTTCTCTAATTCTCTTGCTTTAGCTTCAGATTCAACAGCAATATATGCAACAATTTTTAATGGACGATATGATTTTGTTGATTGAACATATCCATTATTATGCTGATTTAACCGTTCAGACAGAGAACGTGTAGAACCGATATAAATAAATTCTTTCAACAAACTTTTAAGAACATAAACGAAATAAAATTCTATCATTCTATTTGCGCTCAAGGATATTTACTAATGGATTACCTGCAAAACGAAGTCCCGACGATGTTTGTCGGGACGTAGTTTTGCGGTGAGCCTGGGATTCGAACCCAGAAATCCTTCCGGATGCCAGTTTTCAAGACTGGTGCAATAGCCGTTCTGCCAACTCACCAAATTTTTAACTGCTATTTTCTTTTGACGATGTTTAAATATAAAAAAAATCGTGAAAAATTCCAAATGAAACTTGGTTATCTCGAGAGGTTAAATAGTTTTTAATTCAATGATATGAAAACACCTATCAATAAAATCGTATAGGTGTCAGCGGTTTGCGAATTTGGCTAAGCAGTAGGTTTAGTTTTAAACCCTTTAAGCACTTTTACACCGTTGCGACATAAAGAAGTAATGCCACAATGATTCATAATAATTTCATGTTTACCCTAAAAGAATGATGATCTACAGATTACTAAATTGAAAGCCAACGTTTGTGTAGCATTCTTAAAGTGATTTAGATATGAATTGTATTATTAGTATTGATGGAGTTGTTCAGGCTGTAGATGAAAAAAAATGAAAACCACAATACTACTCAGTACGTGATGAATTCTACATTTTACAAATTTCGTTTATTTAAAATCCACTAATCCAGTAAGATTTTCGCTAATTCTTTGTGGCATAAGAATAGCACCAGTTTTGGCATAATAAAAACAAAGAATATTATGATTACTGCCAGTGTCTCCTTTTCGCCAATGGTTGTTGCTTTATCAGTCGCTGAAAATCAAGTGCAACAGCGGATTTCAATGAAGATTCTGAGTGACCAAATTAAAAATGAGGCTGAATTAATGTCAAAAATTGTCACTGGTGTTGCATCTACTAGCGAAGAATCCGATATTAAGAAGAATATCTACAAACCAATTGATTTCCGTGCATAAGATTTAATCTCAAAACTCAGTTATGAGTGTACAAAGCTATTACAAAGGATAAAATCATGGCACAAGCAATAGTCAAAAAGAGTCCTCATCAACAGAAAAACCTCTTTTCAAAACCAGAACTAAAACAGATATTGTCGATTGCGTATCAACAATCGGAACCGGCGAGCATTCAACTTCTTGAAAATACACCTAATCCCTTTAATCCAGTAACGACTGTCCAATTTTCTGTAAATGTAGAAGAATTTATTTCGGTTAAGGTTATCAATCCGCTTGGACGCGAAGTTTGCACGCTCTTTAGTGAAGTTGCAGTTCCTAACAAAGTGTACGAGACCGTGTTCGATGGACTTCGCCTTCCTTCCGCAGTCTATTTCTGCCTTCTTCAAACCCGCCGCGAACGGAAATTTATACGAATGGTTCTATTAAAATAAGTACCGAGAACTATTATCTTTACAAACAGACTAGAAAATTGATATATTCAGACAAGAATATCTCATTCAAATGCACCCTTACGACACATTCGAAATAACAAGAGTCATCTCGGCAACACTGCTTGCAGTCATTGGTATGCTATCGATGATCGCAGGAACGATCATTGGTATCTATGCAAGACCTTCCGAACGGATGAATGCAATCATCATGGCATTCGGCACCGGAGCATTGATTCAAGCACTTGCCATAGAACTTGCTTTTAAGGNNATTGATTCAAGCACTTGCTATAGAGCTTGCTTTTAAAGGTGCACAACGGTTAACGACTCTTCTCCATTATTCCGGATTAGAAGCATGGAGCTTGGTTGCGATCGGGTTCAGCATTGGCGGAGTTGGATATTATCTCGGGAATAAAACGCTTGATAAAAAAGGTGCCGCCATGAGACACCCGGCATTGGCAAAATTTTATTTGTTAAAAAAGAAACGAGAAGAGTCTTCGGATATTCTGAAAAAACTTTCGAATGTAGAACTGCTCCGCTCTCTTCCTCCCGAAGATATGGAAAGCATTTTGGATTTTGTTACACCAATCAACGTACTTCCGAATGAAACTATTTTCCATCGCGGTGATTCAGCAGACGGATTATATCTTATCACCGACGGACAGGTGAACATTATTCCAGATAGTGCTTCAAGTGATCATGTGATTGCCACACTTGGCCCGGGAAATTCTTTTGGAGAAATGGCACTGCTTACCGGAGAAATGCGCTCCGCATCCGCAGTCACAACCACTCACACAACATTGTTAAAAATTGATAAAGAACATTTTGATGCGCTCATGGTTGTGTCCCCAACCTTAAAAAAATCCGTTGAACAATTAAATTCGCAGCGAATCTTGATCAATGTTCAAAAATTAAAACGCGATCTCGATAAAGAACATTGGCAGAAGATTGCTGTCGCAAATATTCGACGATTGAGTAAAATGGAAGAACTGAACTTGATGCAAAAACATGCAACAACCGGGGCTCCATTTGCATTATTTCTTGGTGCGATGATGGATACGATTCCGGAATCGATCATTATTGGAGCAAGCTTTGTCAGCTTTGGTACATATCAATACACATTCCTTGCTGCGGTATTCCTTTCCAATTTGCCTGAAGCGATGGCGAGTTCACGCGCAATGTTAGAATCGGGATTCAGTTCAAAAAGAATTTTTACCCTTTGGGGAACGTTGATTGTAGCCGGAGCCGTCGCTGCTGCACTGGGGAATATTTTTCTTCTCAACGCTCAACCGACCATTATAACATTTGTTGAAGCATTAGCCGGCGGAGGTATTCTGGCGATGGTCGCATCCGTGATGATGCCAGAAGCGTATGAGGATGGCGGGGCGGAAGTTGGACTTGCAACGATCGCAGGATTTCTTGCTGCATTTTTTTTCACTCTGATCTAATTATTCATACCTCAACGATTCAACAGGATCAACACTTGCAGCTTTTCGCGCAGGGAAAAATCCGGATAACAAACCTACCAAAGCAAGAATTCCTGTTGTTAACATCATAATACCATTTGAGATCACCGGTCGTCCAAGAAATTGCATCGGACCGCTATCAGCAGGGATCAACCGTACTCCCAGAACAATTCCCCACGTGATCATCATTCCAATTAATCCGCCGATAAATGCAATTAAGAGAGCTTCAAAAATAAATTGGAACAGGATGTACCGTTTCTTCGCACCGATAGCAATTTTAATTCCGATCTCTCGTGTTCGTTCTTTCACAACGGCATACATTACATTGGCAACACCAACACCGGCAATAAGAAGAGTAAGAAAACCAACGGCACCTAAAAATATCGAGATACCGGTATTGACTTTGTTGTTCATTGCTTCTGCTTTGAGAAAGTCCCAAATGAACAACGATCGCTCGTCCTTAGGATCGAAATGATATTTGCGTCCGAGAATTCTAAACACATCGTCGGTCACGGTCTTTTGTTTTGAGGGATCAGACGGACGAATGACGATTGAATTCACGTAGATATTTCCATACATCGTTCTGAATGTGGTGAACGGAATGATCGCGCGCCATGTATCGGGACCATTGTTCATGGAGGTCTGAATCTTTTTTTGCATCACTCCGACAATTGTAAATGGAACACCATCGACCATTGTCGATTTACCAATTGGATCTTGAGTTCCAAAAAGTTCCTTCGCAAGATCAACGCCGATGAATAACACGCGGCGCTGCATCTTCACATCCTGATCGTTCAAGAATCTTCCCCCGGCAGCAGGATACATTCGTCTCATCTCCTCGAACGCAGGGTTGACAGCTTCACATTCTTGAGTGGTGTTCGTTTTTCCGTACGTCAACGTTACCTGACGCCGATATTGAGGACTGATCATTGAAATTGCCGGGATCGATATTTGCAGGATACGAACATCGTCTTCAGTTAACCGTATATTTCTTCCCTTTGGCAAACCTTCAAAGACCATTCCGGTTTCACCGCCGTAGACGATCATTATCCTGTTTCCGGCATTCATCAATCCATTTGTCAATTGACGTCCTAATCCCTCTCCAAAGGACAACAACAACATGACAGAAACCGTCCCCCAGGTTACGGCAATAAGAGTCAAGAACGCACGAGTTCTTTGTGCTTTCAGATCGTAAACGAATTCTTTTATCAGTTCGAAGAACATATTATTGTCTCAAACATTCAACGACATCAAGATTTGCTGCTTTCCGTGCAGGCATCAATCCTGCCGCAAATCCAACAATCGCCAAAATCGATATCGTAGCGATTGCCACTTCAAGTGATAACACCGGAGTACCGACAAATTCTTTGATCGGTATGAATTGCAATCCCTGGATGATCCCAAATGCGATGGTAAATCCAAAAAAGGAACCGATCAAAATAATGAACAATGTTTCCATGAAAAATTGGAAAAGTATATTGCTGCGCTTTGCACCAACAGCTCGCTTGATTCCAATTTCTCCGATCCGTTCTTGCACAACAATATACATGATATTTGCGACACCGATGCCGCCGACTCCAAGCGTGAAACTTCCGATCAATCCCATAAAGATATTGAACGCAAGAAAGAAATAGAAAATAAATTTATCGAATTCATTTGTATCCCATATCCATACAGCATCCTGGTCTTTTGGATCGAATTTATATTTTTTACTGAGTGCGTTCCTGACATCTTCTTTTGTTATCTCTGCAATTGATGGATCTTGAATCTGCATAATATTNNGATGGGTCTTGGATCTGCATAATGATATTACTAAGATGCACCTCTCCAAATACAGCCGCGAAAGTAGATGCCGGAATAAAGATCCTGTTTTGATCACGATTGTTGTATGAAGAATTCTGAATTTTCTTCTGCATCACTCCAATGACCGTAAATGGTGTCTCTCCCACATAGATCATTTTCCCGACAGCATCTCCATCTCCGTACAGCAATTTTTTCACTTCATCACCGAGCAACACAACTCTCTTCCTGTCACGCAGATCAAGTTCATTAATAAATCTTCCCCCTTGTTCCGGTATGACATTACGCATATCGCTGTAGATAGGATATACTCCGGTGATCGTTGGGCTGGTAATATTCGTTCCAACGCGAGCCGGAACATCGGAACGAGAATATTCCGGACTGATTGCAGAAATATTATTCACTTGTGATGCGATTAGTTTCGTGTCTTCTTCTACGAAAGAAATACCACGACCAATGCCAAAGCCTTCAAACGTTTTCGTTGTTCTCCCTGGAAACATGATTGCAACTTTATCACCGATCCCATGCATGTTCACTGCAAGTTGTTTCTTGAATCCGATACCGAATGCCACAAGTACAATGATCGCAACAGTCCCCCACGTGATTCCAAAGACAGTCATGAATACACGGAGTTTTTGTGATCGCATATCATTAACAAACTCAGAAAATATCGTTGCAAGGTGGTTCATAGTTTAATCGATTTTCTTCACCGGTTTTTCAAACAATTCATCGCCATCCTTCAATCCTTCTTTAACCTCTATGTTGATTGCATCACTCAATCCGGTTTTGATATATTTCTCTTTTTGTGCCGTTTCACTTCCCATCATAACGAATGCAGAATCATTTCTGAACGTAACAACTCTTTCCGGAACCATCACAACATTCGTCTTCTTTTGTATGATGATATTAGCATTTGCAGAGTACCCTGCACGAAGTACTG
>DMPG01000193.1 GCA_003456055.1 Bacteroidota bacterium
CTAATCAATCCTCCCATCCCAATAACAGCACTGCTTGATAAAAATTCACGACGCGTTTGGTTCATTGTGTTCTCCTTTGATTTTATTAACCATCTTAAATTTTTAAATTCCGCAATTTGGTATAACGTCAAATAAATACTCTATAAATTTTTATCTGTTTTTCTCATTTTAATGATCCACTCAGGACCAACTTCTTCGGCGGTCAAAGGATGTCGAATCAGTTTCGATTCACTAAACTCATCTGCACCGACATCTTTTTTGCTATCGCGAGACTGACCATCCATATCGGTTTCAACATCCGATCGTACTCCGTTATTCAATGCCGGGCTATTTTTTGCCAGTCTGAATAACCCATCACCGTCTAACGATAACAGAGGATCTATTCTTTGAACACCCGCAGGTAAATCGGCAGCGTTCTTCTTTTCACCAAAAATAATGTTCCCTTCAAACACGTTTGGTTTGAACGTGAGAAAATCCAACGGTGCTTCTTTGTCCTGAACGGCAATATTGATCCCATTTTTTTTAGAATTCACCACAAGATTGTTTACGAATCTATTACTCTCCGGAAGAAGCACCATTTGAATTTCCGGCCAATTGATCTTGTAACTGAACCCAATATCGATACCATTGCCTCCAGCATTGATTACCGTATTATGAGCGAACAAACTATTCTTCACTTGACTATATTTTGGTACTCTTCCTATCTCACCTGTTTCCTTGAAAGGTTTATAGTCGTCAGTGAGACTCAATTCAACAAATTCTCCGGTAATAAGTCTCAGTCCGTCTTCTGCAACATCACAGATATAATTATTGATAATGCGATGAAACTGTCCGGCAACTCTGATTCCGGTTGAACCTTCCACATNNACGTATAATGAAATTTCCTTCAAATACATTGTTCTTTCCTCTTCGCCCCGTCAAACCACCTCTTGTCCCCCGAACAGTATTATACCGTACGATATTATAATTGGATTTAAGGGAAACGATTTCTGTTCCTTCACCATGCGCACGTTCGAACAAATTATATTCCACAGTAAAATATGCACCATCGTCACCCATTTCGTCACCATGACCATAGCCCCAAATTCTCATAATTTCTCTTCCAGTCACATCGGCTACATATGGTATATCTTTGATATAACAATGATCCACTTTGTTATGTCGGGAATTTTCGTTGCCATTGCCCATCACCGGATTCATGTTACTTTTCCCTTTGAAGAAGCAATGATCAACACGGTTATAGTTTCCCTGAAAAAAGACCCAATAGTATTTGGTCTCAAAATCTTCAGGATTATAATCTAGAATGGCGGAGTTTGTTAATTGGCAGCTATCCGAGTTAAAATTGATGACTGAATTTTTATCAATAGCCCCATTTTTGAAATATAATCCGTCTACGATCAAATTTGGTGTTGAAAACGTGAGCATTGAAGTACCGTCAAGGATCACCTCCCCTGGTGTTTGCGCTCGCAGTGTTACCGGTAATAATGAAGTAGCGGCAGCATTGAACTCGATGACTGCGTTATTCCACGTGCCGTCCTTCATGTTGATCGTATCCCCTGGTTTTGCATTCGCAATTGCTGTATTCAATTCTGCAATATTCGACACAACAATTTCCTTAGCTGAGAGTGAAGATACCCATGCAATAACGACAAGAACGATCAATGAGCATTTACTCTTCATCTTCATTTTTATTTTTTTTCTTCCCTTTTTTGCCGGTCATTTTTGCTTTTTCAGCTTTTCGGATGTTTTGGATTGTACGGTCTTCCGACAGCGGAGTGAGTCCTCGCTGTGAGAGATTTGCCATTAATTCCTTTTTGAGCAATGCTTTGATCTCACCATAAGAAGGATCGGAAGAATAGTTGACTGTCTCACCCGGATTCGTTTTGAGATCGGTCAATATTTCAGGATACCCCTGTAGTTCGTAGATCGTAAACTTATATCGACCATCAGTAATCTGGTAAGAGTTATAATCTTCAGTAATAATATATTTCCGATCAGGTTTCTTCCCAGTGCCGGTCAGATTCGGCTTAAGAGAAACACCGGGAAGTTTTTTTGGTATCTCTACTCCAGCCAAATCGCATATCGTCGGCAGCAAATCCAATCCATTGCAGACAAGCGTAGTTGAATCGACATAATTCGACGGGATTCCTTTCCCAACAAAGATCCATGGAACACGCTGGCACTCTTCGAACATGACATTCTTTAGGATCAATCCATGCGCACCGTTCATCTCACCATGGTCTGAGGTGAAGACAATGATCGTATCATCTTCAAGTCCGGCATTTTTCAATGCTGTCAGTGCACGGCCGATCTGAGTATCAACACTTTCTGTTAGACGATGATACATCCAGTTATAAAGATTCCATTGATCATCATTCCACGTCCTCCAGCCGGAACTCATTGAGACCATATCTTCGTGTTCACCATTGATCGGTGAAAGATTGGTCGGACGCGGCGGTATTTGATTACGGTATTCCTCCGGACTCAGTGATTTCTGCACTTCCAGCAATCGTTTCGTTTCGCGAACATTCGCTTCCGGCAGATCGTCGGGATAGCGTTTATCCATTCCCGCTTTGTAACAGATATCATGAGGATTCATGAACGAGAGGAACAGAAAGAACGGTTGCTTATCTTTCCGCTGAGCAAGTTCCGGCAATACTTTCTCTGCGTAGATCGCGGGACCGTCATAAAAATCTTTTCCGTTCAACGTAAAACCATATTCGGAGACATCCGTCGTTCCATAGAGATGGGTTTTACCGGAATACAACGTTTCATATCCGGCATTCATAAAGAGCATACCGAGCGATCCGTTCTTCACGATCGCGTGCACTTTGGAAAGATCCGCCGCGGAAGTATTTTCTTTCACACCAACATCAGATGCATAATGTCCCGTCAATAAAGAAAATCGTGACGGCATACAGACCGGATTTGCGCAATACGTTTTGTCAAAGCGATACCCTCTCTTGGCAAGCGAGTCCATATTGGGAGTTTTCAACCAAGTGTTTCCCATGCAACTCATCATCGTGTATGATTGTTGATCGGTCATGATAAACAAGACGTTCGGCTTTTTTGAAGATCCGTCAAAAAGTGATGTCAGCTCTTTGCCAAGAAGGGAGCTTCCGAATAATGATGAACCCGCAATGACTCCTGCTGATTTGATAAATCTTCTTCGTTCCATCATTACCTTCCTTGATTTTTCATCCATTGGTCTGCAAGCACCGATAATTTTTTATCTGCATGCGCAAAGAACATTTTATATGATTGACAAAAATGATTCGAGCCATTATCCTGAGGATCGCGGATCCTGTCTTTCGTGCAACCACCCTGACACTTTTGAAGCCATTCACATGTCTTGCATTCTTCAGGCAGAAGAGCTTTCATATCTCCAAATTCCTGTTGTCTGGATGAGTTGAGCATTTTATCCAAATGATGAGTCTTTATATTCCCAAGTTTCCAACTATTCTCCACGAAGAAATCGCACGCATACACATCGCCGGTATGTTCTACAACCAAATATGCACCACAGCTTTTCATTAATGTACAATCCGGAGCTTCCAACCCAACATATTTATGGAAGACAGAATCAAAATACCGTACAGAAGTTGAAGCAACTCCATCAGCGATATCGGCATGCCAAAGATCGAAGACTTTGTTCAGAAACTCTCCATATTTTTCGGCAGTAACTGAAAATGATGCTGCCTGCATTGCATTCTTCGAATCAGTTTCAACACACGGAATGAACTGCATGTAATTCAAACCGAGTGCTTTATGATATGCGTAGATCTCCTCAGGAAAATTCACAGAGTAATCGTTCACTACCACAAGAGCATTCGTTGCAACTCCTGCTTCAAGCAGCATCCGTGCGCTCGCATCAACCTGTTTCCACGAACCTTGTCCCCCTTTTGCAATTCTATATTTGTCGTGAATGTGTTCGGGACCGTCAAGAGAAAGTCCGATAAGAAAATTGTATTCGTTAAAAAATGCTGCCCATTCTTTGTCGATCAATAACCCATTGGTTTGGAATCCGTTCCCGACTGCTTTCCCGGCTCCGTATTTTTTTTGAAACTCTACTGCTTTCCGAAAGAACGGCAGCCCCATTAATGTCGGTTCACCACCCTGCCAGCCGATCGAAATTTGATGACTTCCCTGCTGCATTGTCTGTTTTATTAATTCTTCCAATGTCTCGATTGACATCCGATGCGTTTTTGTTTCAGGAAAGAGTTCTGCCCGATCCAAATAAAAACAATACGTGCAGTCCAGATTGCAGTCGGGACCGGACGGTTTGATCAGAAGCGAGTTGAGTATTTTTTTCATGAT
>DMPG01000181.1 GCA_003456055.1 Bacteroidota bacterium
GCGGCAGAAGCAAGGGAAGCATCACGCAAAGCGCGCGACATTGCTCGACGGAAAAATGCAATGGACGGCGCCGGACTCCCGGGTAAACTCGCCGATTGTTCGATCAACGATCCCGAACATTGCGAAATGTATCTTGTCGAAGGAGACTCCGCAGGAGGAAGCGCGAAACAGGGACGCGACAGACGGTTTCAAGCTATTCTTCCGATGAAAGGAAAGATCCTTAACGTTGAAAAAGCCCGTCTGCATAAAATGCTGGAGAACGAAGAGATCAGAAATATTTTCACCGCAATTGGCGCAGGAGTCGGCGAAGATTTTAATCCGGAAAAATTACGATACAACAAAATTATTCTGATGTGTGATGCTGACGTGGACGGTTCACACATTCGCACGCTGCTGTTAACCCTGTTTTTCCGGTATATGAAGCCGCTGATCGAACTCGGGCATGTTTATATCGCGCAACCCCCGCTGTATAAATTAAAGAAAGGAAAAACAGAACTGTACGCATTTGATGACGATGAGCGCGATGAAATATTAAAAAAACTGAAGGGTGAAAAAGCGGAGAAAGCTCCAAAAGAAGAAGATGTTGAAGTTGTTCCGGAAGAAGGCGCAGTGTTAAAAGGAGGAATCGTGATCTCCCGGTTCAAAGGTCTTGGAGAAATGAATCCGGAACAATTATGGTCAACCACCATGAATCCGGAAACACGAACCATCCTTCAGGTTGGAATTGAAAATGCAGCAGATGCCGACCGCACATTTTCAATCTTGATGGGAGACGATGTAGAACCGCGCAGACAATTCATCGAAAAAAATGCGAAATATGTAAGAAATCTAGATGTGTAAAAAATATTGTTATGGATAAAATTGTTCGAATAACACAGTTAAGCGACAACGAAACCGACTTTGCGTTTTGGAAAAACGTTTCACACACAGAGCGATTGACACAGTTAGAAAAAATTCGACAAGAATTCAACGGATGGAAATACGGTGCTGAACAACGATTTCAAAGAGTTTATACAATTATTGAACGTCCATAACGTTCAATATCTTATTGTGGGAGGATACGCGGTTGCATTTCATGGACACCCGCGGTACACCAAAGATATTGATATTTGGATCTGGATGGAACAAACGAACGCCGAACATATGCTGGATGTCTTAAAAGTATTCGGATTTTCATCACTTGGTTTGCAGAGAGATGATTTTTTGAAAAAAAATAATGTTGTTCAATTGGGAAACCCGCCAAACAGAATTGATATATTAACAGATCTGTCTGGTGTTGTTTTTGAAGAATGTTACCCGAAAAGAAACAGCATTACCATTGACGGGATAGCAATTAATTTTATAGATATTGAAAATTTAATACAGAACAAAAAAGCATCGGGGCGACACCAAGATTTAGCAGACATAGAGAATTTAAAAGAATGATAAAGTATTCAAAAAAAATGTTTTTAGTTTTATTGCTGTTGTCTATTCAAACTTTTTCTCAAGAAAAACTTTTTTTGATTGAAGAGGGCGGTTTATTCGGCTTCATCAACTTCGAAGGAAGAATTATTATTCAGCCGACGCTGACTACGCGCTCTAATTTCGTTGATGGATATTCAAAACAAGTCCAGCATTTTTGGTTTGATACGGATGTCAACTTTATCAATACAAAAGGTGAGACCGCGATCGCTACAACATATGAAGAGGCCGGTTTTTTTTCCGAGGGGTTGGCAAAGGTCCGAAAAGCTGTATTCTTTACAAGTAGAAAATGGGGTTTTATTGATACGACCGGAACAGAAAAAATTTCCCCCAGGTATTCCGAAGCGGGAAATTTTTATAATGGCAGAGCATTGGTTATTGTACGTCCATTTTTTCTTCCACAGTTAGAGCCTGATAAATTCGGGTATATCAATTACAGCGGAGAACTAGTCATACCATATCAGTTTGATGCGGCGGGTGATTTTTCCGAATATCGTGCGCCGGTGCGAATGGGAAACAAAAAAGGATTTATCGATACAACCGGAGCAATTGTTATTCCAACGGAGTATGATGCGGCAAAGAATTTTTCCTGCGGATTAGCCGGCGTCAGAAAAGATACCATGTGGGGATTCATCAATACCTCAGGAGAAATCGTTCTTCCGTTTCAGTTTGAAGAGGTTAGAAATTTTTCAGAAGAGATCGCCCTTGTAAAAAAGAATGGCGAATGGAAATTCATCGATAAAAATGGAAACAAAGTCTTCAATATTCCATTTCAAAACGCATTGAGTTTTTCCGAAGGAGTGACCGCATTCGAACAGAATAATGTATGGGGATATATTGATGCGACCGGTACAACGATCATTCAACCCAAATTTTTAGAAGCGGCGCCGTTTCAAAATGGATTGGCATTTGTAGAAACAGCGACAGAAAAAGGATATATAGACCACACCGGAACTTTTGTGTGGAAACAAAAGAAGTAAGATAATTGAAATCAAACAGAGTGTAATATTTAGAAAGAACAGCTGAATCTATGGCAACCTCAAACGAAAGAATTGTTCCTGTTGATATTGAAGAAGAAATGAAGGGATCGTACATCGACTATTCGATGTCGGTT
>DMPG01000276.1:0-7781 GCA_003456055.1 Bacteroidota bacterium
TTCGATTCAAAGTTCGATGCGTATCGCGGTGCAGTGGCGTATGTGCGCGTTGTTGACGGCGTGCTGAAAGAAAAAGAAAAGATCAAATTCATCAACAACGGCAACATAGCGGAAGTTGAAGAATGCGGCGTGCTCTATATGAATAAAAGCCGCACCAAAGAACTGACGGCAGGAAATGTCGGTTATGTTATTGCCGGTTTGAAAAATGTGCGCGATACAAAAGTTGGCGACACGATCACCACACAATATCACGGAGCAACCGAAGCGCTTGCGGGATACAAAGTAGTGAAGCCGATGGTCTTTAGCGGATTGTATCCGACGAACAGTGATGAATTTGCAGAACTTCGCGACTCGCTCGAAAAACTTGCACTCAATGATTCATCACTTATCTATGTTCCGGAATCGTCCGGTGCGTTAGGATTTGGTTTTCGCTGCGGATTTCTCGGACTGCTTCACATGGAAATCATTCAGGAGCGATTGGAACGAGAGTTCAATCAATCACTCATCACGACAGTTCCGAACGTGGAGTTTCGTGTGATCCTCACCAGCGGTGAAATGATAACCGTTGATAATCCTGCCGATATGCCGGATCCCACAAAAATAGAACGAGTGGAAGAACCGTTCATCAAAGCGCAGATCATCACGCCGACGGAATATATCGGCAACATCATGAAATTAGCGACCGACCGCCGCGGTATCTGGAAAGACACATCGTACCTTGATCCGACACGCGCCGATCTTACGTATGAATTTCCATTATCGGAAATTATTTTTGATTTTTATGATAAATTAAAATCGTTAACGCGCGGTTACGCATCGCTTGACTATGAATATCTGGATTATCGCGAATCCAATCTGGTGAAACTGGATATTTTGCTGAATACGGAACAAGTTGACGCATTATCAACTATTGTCCATCACGATAAAGCGTTCGAGACCGGAAAAAAGCTCTGTGTGAAACTAAAAGAGCTTATCCATCGTCAAATGTTTGAAGTTGCAATTCAGGCGGCGATTGGTAGCAAGATCATTGCGCGAACATCGATCTCTGCAATGCGAAAAAATGTTATTGCAAAATGTTATGGCGGCGATATTTCCCGAAAACGCAAACTTCTTGAAAAACAAAAAGAAGGAAAAAAGCGCATGAAACAGGTTGGAAGAGTAGAACTGCCGCAGGAAGCATTCCTTGCAGTGTTGAAAATGGGAGACGATTAAAGGAAAAGATAGAAGTCAAAAATGTAAAGTATTAGGTGAAAAACTTAAGGAACCAATTTGGCAACTTAAAATTTACCAAAACAAAAATTAGGATTCACAATGGCAAAAGAAGAAAAAGAAATCAAAGCAAAAGATCCCGAAAAGAAACTGACGTGGAAAGAGAATATGAAAGCTCAGGTAAAGGAATTCGTTATCGTGTTCGGCGGATTTTTGCTGCTCAATAATTTTGTCATTGCATCGTTCCTTGTGCCGACCGGTTCAATGGAAAAAGAAGTGCTGACAGGCGATTTCTTAATGGTAAACAAGTTCATCTATGGTCCGTCAACTCCCCGCAATATTATGTTCACCGATATTCGTCTTCCGTGGACGACGCTTCCCGGATTCAAAGATGTGAAGCGCGGTGATGTGATCGTATTTGAATTTCCCGGAATGAGAGAAGAGGTAAAGCCGGACGCATTCACATTCTATTTAAAACGTTGTATGGCACTTGGAGGTGACACACTTGAGATACGAAACCGTGTTGTTCATATTAACGGACAACCGGCGCCTATTCCGAAGAACATGTTTTTTGATCAAATGCGGATCATCCCTCCATCATATCAGGATGAGCGGTCATTTCCTCCGACATCAGGGTTCAATGAAGATAATTACGGACCTCTTGTTGTTCCACAAAAAGGAATGACCATGAATATCACCACAAATAATTTTGCAATGTGGGAAACATTCATTAAACGCGACGGACATTTTCCCGCATTACGTTCAGACGGTACCGTAACGATCGATGGAAAAGAGACAAACTCCTATATTGTTGAAAAAGATTATGTCTTTGGCATGGGAGACCACCGAGATAATTCGTTAGACAGTCGCTTCTGGGGATTTATTCCGCGGGAAAATATTGTCGGCACACCAATGTTCGTCTATTTCTCGGTGCAACTGACGGATGAATACCGCGCCGAACTTGCAATGCGTGGTGAATCGATGAGAATGGAATGGATCTATACATCATTCTCCGGACACAACATGATTCTTGATATTTTAACGAAAATTGTTGTAACAGTATTCAATCCCGAAACGATTCGTTTCAACCGTATTGGTACACTCATCAGTTAAGAAGGAAGAACAATGCGGCGAAAGATCCGTGACGGAGCGATCGTTGTTTTTTTAACGTTACTGTTTGCCGTGTGTTTAAAATCTTGTATCATTGACGCATATAAAATTCCCACATCGTCGATGAGTGAAACGCTTGTTGCCGGAGATTATCTTCTGGTAAATAAGTTCATCTATGGTGCCCGAACACCGCAAAAATTCCTGTACATTTCACTTCCGCAATTCCAATTTCCAAAACTCACAGAGATCCATCGGGGCGACGTGATCGTATTTGAGTTTCCCGGCGAACCAAATGAAGTACTGCAGGTGCGAAATTTATTTCTTGTAAAGCGTTGTATCGGATTACCGGGTGACACAATTGATATTGCGGATGGAACAGTTCGCGTGAATGGATACCGTACACAGAATTTGCACAAAGCATCCAAAGATTTTCCAATGACGATCGTTCCATCAAAAGGAATGGCGATCAATCTTGATTCGACAACATTTGCACCGTGGAGAGTTTTTATTCTACGTGAAGGAAGTTCTGTTGAGCGCAGCGGGGAGAAAATTTTGGTCGATGGACGAGAATCTTCTTCGTATATCGTAAAGAAAGATTATTTTTTTGCACTTGGTGATAATATCAACAACAGTTCAGACAGCCGCGCGTGGGGATTCATTCCCGAAGAGTATATTGCAGGAAAAGCGATGATCATCTATTGGTCAAAAAATGATGATGGAATTCAGTGGAATAGAATCGGAACGTTGATACGATAATTATGGCAAGCCTCTATCTTCATATTCCGTTTTGCGAACACAAATGTATCTATTGCGACTTCTATTCCATTGAGAATATGAGTTCAATGGATCATTTTCTTTCGGCATTAAAGCTTGAGATTGTTCGTCGTGCAGAAATGTTCTCATCGCAGGAAACGATTGAAACGATCTTTTTTGGCGGCGGAACACCGTCGCTTCTTTCTGCACAGCAATTTGAAAAAATATTTTCACTCATCCATAAACACTTCCGCATTCAAACCGATGCGGAAATCACCTGCGAATCGAATCCCGGAACGGTCGAGTTGAACAAATTGAACGAATTCCATACTGTCGGATTCAATCGTATCAGTTTCGGCATTCAATCGTTTCACGAGGATGATCTGAAATTTTTGACCCGCATTCATTCAGCCGAAGAGGCGGAACGTGCCGTGGAAAGCGCATATCATGCAGGATTCGATAATGTCAGCTGCGATCTTATCTTTGCGTTACCGAACCAAACGCCTTCGCGATGGAAAGAGAATCTTCGCCGAGCGATTGCATTGCAGCCGAAGCATATTTCTGCATATGCACTGATCGTGGAAGACCAAACACCTCTTGCAACGATGGTAAAGAATAAATTGGTTACACCGATGCCGGATGAAGAAGATGCTGAATTGTACGAGATGACGATCGATACACTTCGTTCAAATGGATACGAGCAGTACGAAGTTTCAAACTTTGCAAAACCCGGATTTTATTCGAGGCATAATTTCAATTATTGGAATCATGCAAATTATATCGGTCTTGGTCCGTCCGCACATTCATTCTGGAAAGACTCTCCGACAACCGGAAAACGGTGGTGGAATGTTCGGAGCATTCAAAGTTATTGTGAGATGCTCGATCGCGGAGATTATCCCGTTGTTGGAGGGGAAGAGATCGATTCCGATAAATTTTTCAATGAAGAAATTTTTTTAGGACTGCGAAGCAAAGGTATCGATCTAAAAAAACTGTATCCACTCTATGGAGAAGATGTTTTTTCCATGAGACAGGCGATGTTTCTTGAGATGGAACAGGAGGGATTGCTTTTTCGTCAAAACAACATCATTTCACTCACGTCTAAAGGTTATGCTGTCTGCGATGAAGTGGCTGCAAAATTGATCTTCTGATTTTCTTTTGAAAATCGGCACTTTCAAAGTATATTTACACACGATATACGATAGAGTTCGTTGTTTTTCCCACTAAAGAGGTAGTAATGGAACATACTAAATTGAATAAATTTGTTGCGGGGTTCGTTTTTCTGGCAACATTGATCGCATATATTTTAACGATGGCTGACACCGTTGTATTTTGGGATGTTGGCGAATTTATTTCAGCAGCGTATTTGTTACAAGTGCCGCATCCGCCGGGATCACCGCTATTTCTTTTAGTTGGAAAAGTGATTGGCATGGTGCCGTTCTACCAAGACCCGGCAGTGCGGATTCATTTTATTTCTGCCCTTTCCAGTGCATTGACAGCGTTGTTTTTATATCTGTCTCTGGTGAAACTGATCATATTATGGCGCCCCCGTACCGATGATATGTGGAACAAGATATCTCTCTATACTTCCGCAGCAGTCGGAGCATTCTCGCTTTCATTCAGCACAACATTCTGGTTCAATGCGGTGGAAGCAGAAGTGTACGGTATTAGCATGCTGTTTGTAGGACTGGTAACATGGCTTTCGCTTCGGTGGAATGAACGAGCAGATTCCCCCACACATCAACGGTATATATTCTTGATCGCATACCTTATCGGATTGTCGCTTGGTGTTCACTTGCTGGCGTTGCTTGTGATTTTCCCATTCTTGATCATTGTTTTTTTCCGTCGATACGAATTTTCTATTCGAAATTATTTCATTTTTGGAGCCATTGCTGTTGGTATCTTTGCAATTGTCTATCCCGGAATTGTAAAGATGCTTCCCAACCTTCTTGACGGCGAATATTCTATTGGAGGCGGACCGGAATCCAAAAGTATTTTCTGGACGATGATTCCAATCGCTGCGATTATTACCGCCATCTATGGCGTTTGGTATTCGATCAAAAATAAAAAAGAGATCTTAAACATTGCATCGTTATCGTTTCTCTTGATTATTCTCGGATATTCAACCTATACCATGGTGATCATTCGTGCGAATTCAAATACGCCGATGAATGAAAATGATCCGAGCACATTGAAAAAACTTGTTTCATATCTTAATCGTGAACAATACGGCGATTCGCCGATCATGAAACGTCGTCATAGTCAGGAACCGCAGCATCAAGGTATTTACACGAATTATAAAAGTGACACGGATTATTTCATGCGGTATCAGATGTATGAGATGTTCGGACGATATTTCTTGTGGCAATACGCAGGGCGCGAAGGAGATTTTCAGGGTGCAGAAGTGAATTGGAAACAACTGTGGGGAATCCCGTTATTTTTTGGTCTGTTTGGAATTGTGTATCATTGGAAAAAGGACCGAAAAATGTGGTGGGTCTTCTTCAATTTCTTCCTGCTGATGGGATTCATCATGGCGATCTATTTCAATATGCAGAATCCGCAGCCGCGCGAACGTGATTATTTCTTTGTTGGTGCATTTTTTGTCTTTTCAATATGGATCGGTATTGGAACTATTGGTTTTATCGATACGATCCGCGACGCAATGAAGAGCGATCAACTGAAGAAGTATCTTTCAATGGCAGCATTGTCATTTGCTGTTGTGTTTGTCCCCATCAATATGGCATACACCAATTTCAAAGTGTCGGACCGAAGCGGTGATTATGTTGCTTGGGATTATTCATACAATCTTTTGCAGTCATGTGAACCGGATGCAATTCTCTTTACGAATGGGGACAACGATACATTTCCACTATGGTATCTGCAGGATGTTGAAGGTGTTCGCCGTGATATTCGAATTGTCAATCTCAGTTTAGTCAACACATCGTGGTATATTAGCCAATTGAAACATCAAGAACCTCACGGCGCAAAAAAAGTTGCGATCAGTTTAACGGATCAAGAAATTGAACAGATCGGTCCTATGCAATGGGAGCCGAGAGAAATGACGATTCCTGTTCCGGCTGAAGTGATGAAGGAATACGCACAATTTTCCGACAAGCCGAAACAGCCGCAGATGAAGAATGATACTGCGGCAAAAGCCGGAGAAGTTCGGTTCGTTCTTCCGAACACAATGTCATTCCCACAAGCCGGCGGACAAGTGATCAAAGCGATCCGTGCGCAGGATATTATGGCATACGATATTATCCGTTCCAATAATTGGGTGCGGCCGATCTACATGGCAGTTACGTCAACACCTGATTCGAAGATCGGGCTTGATCGTTTCTTCCGTATGGATGGATTGGCAATGAAGTTGATTCCGTATGCAGCTCCGTCGGACGAAGGTGTGATTGATCCAAAAATTCTTTCAGCAAATTTGTTGAACGAACCGGCTGAACCGAATTTGAATTTCCAGCGTGGTTATCGTTATCGCGGATTACAAGATACAATGGTGCATTATGATGAAAACGTTACTCGTCTTGCAATGAACTATCGTAATGCATTCATGCGTCTTGCGCTGTACTACATCAACACAACGCATGAGAATGCCAATGCCGTTGCAACGCTTGATTCGATGATGGTGAAATTACCGATCGCTGTTCTTCCGATGGATTATCGTGTGGAGTTTGATATTACAAACTTCTATTATTTCGCCGGTGCAAAAGAACGATATGAAGTAATGACCAAGAATCTTGAATCGAGACTGCTTGACATTGTTTCAAAACCAGTATTAGAACCGTTTGCCAACCAATACCATCCGTATTATATGCTCTACACGATGTATCAAAATCGCGGACGTATTGACAAAGCGATCGAAATACTTGATCGTATCGGTGCAACGTATGCAACCACCCAAGGATTACCGCAGTGGGTAGAGATGCAAAAAGCTCAAATGCAGGCGCAGTTAGCATTGAGCGGCGCAGGCAAAAAAGATTCCATAACAAAAAAATAAATCATTTGAACATACTTTATTAAAAAAGTAAAAAGGGTGAAAGTGTATCTTCATCCTTTTTTACTTTGCATACATCTCAACATCTGATATCTACCATCTAAATATCTGTTATTATGAAAGAATCTCGTTTAGAACATTGGGACAATTTTTGGGAAGAGAAAAAAGAATTCAAGGAAGTCTATTCCAATTCCGATCGTGTTGTTCGAAATCTTGTAAAAGTGACCGATGTAAAAGGGAAAAAGATCCTTGAGATCGGCGCAGGAACAGGGCGCGATAGTTTTCCGCTGGTCGAACGCGGCGCTGAAGTGTATCAGCTTGATTATTCGATGAACTCGCTGAAGATCATGAAGCGGATCGCGGAAGAAGAGAAGATGGATGTTACGATCATCGGCGGCGACACGTTCCAGCTCCCGTTCAAAGACGGAACATTCGATATTATTTTTCATCAGGGACTGCTTGAACATTTCCGTCATGAAAAAGCAATTGCGCTGTTGACAGAGAATATCCGCGTTCTTAAAAAAGGGGGACTGCTCTGTGTGGATGTTCCTCAGCGATATCATATCTATACATTGATCAAAACATTTCTGATCGCAATTGATAAATGGTTTGCGGGATGGGAGCGTTCATTTTCGGTTCCCGAATTGAAGAATGAAATGGAAAAACTTGGATTACAAACCGTACACACGTACGGCGAATGGATGTATCC
>DMPG01000276.1:7877-10703 GCA_003456055.1 Bacteroidota bacterium
TTGTCGATGGGAGTGATAGGGAAAAAGTAATAGCGGTAGGTCAGACATTCTTGTCTGACGAATATACTCTATATTGTATAAATGAATTTCGATACCCTAAAAATTCATTCGCGACATTTGCCGCATTGGGAATCTGATGGCGCTATATATTTCGTCACGTTCCGAACGCTTTCAGGGGAGATAACAGTTAATGAACAGATCATAGTAAAGAATCATATTATTGAGGGAAATACAAAATTTTACACTCTTATTGCAGTCATTGTTATGCCCGATCATGTTCATCTATTATTGATTCCGTTGCATGCAATGAGTTTGACTCATATCATGAAAGGAATTAAAGGAGTCAGCGCACGAAAGATTAATGAAACACGAGGGAGAAGAGTGATCTTGCCCCGATAACTCGGACAGTGAGTTAAGTAAAAGACGCTTGCAATTCAAATTGCACCGGAGAAAGGTTTCCGATGGTAGAATGCAAACGATGTTGATTATAAAACGATTCAATGTAATCAAAAATACTTGTTCGTGCATCCAAGCGAGTATTGTAACGAGAAAAATAAATATGTTCAGTTTTCAGTGTGTGAAAAAATGATTCTGTTACAGCATTGTCGTAACAACTTCCAGTTTTTCCCATACTTAATTTGATTTTTTGTTCTTTGGCAAATACTCGCATCTTATCGCTGGTGTATTGAGAACCACGATCCGAATGAAGAATTACCCCTTCAGATGGTTTTCTCGAATATACTGCACGACTCACCGCAGAAGTCACCAGTGATGTTGTGAGTCGTGAACTGAGATCCCAACCAACGATCATACGGGAAAAAAGATCTAGCACCACAGCAAGATATGCCCATCCTTGTTTGGTCCACACATAGGTAATATCGGTTGTCCAAACACGGTTTGGTTCGGCGGCTGTAAAATTTCGTTGCACAAGATCTGGAGCAAATGTTCGATCAACACCAGCTCGAGTGGTAATCTTATACTGGCGGACAGTCTTTGCTCTAATTCCACCAGCGTGCATTATACGTGCAATACGATTACGACTACATTGGATTCCACGTTGCTGCAGTGCATCGCAAATCCGCGGACTTCCATAGACCCTGCGGCTCTGTTCATGGATCTGCTTGATCAATGGCAACAATGCTTGGTTGTTCCGTTCGTGTTGTGAGAGACCACATTGTTGCCAGCGATAATATGCGCTGCGTGATACATCGAGTATATAACACAAACGTTTCACTGAAACAGAGCCCTCTTGCTCTTGGATAAATTTATATTTCATCGTTCGTTTCTCGAGAAGAAGGCCAGGGCTTTTTTTAAAATGTCTCGTTCTTGTTTGGCTTGCGCTAACTCTTGTTCTAAACGGCGTACCTGATCTTGTTCCGGTTTCATGTTTCCCTTACCCGGAAATGCGTGTTCGGGATCTGTCGCTTGTTCGTTTTTCCAGCGATATAACAGCTCGGGACGAATTCCGAGATCTTTGGCTATATCACTTATTCTACGATTGCTCTCTTGAATCATCCGAAGTGCATCGTGTTTAAATTGTGAGTCGAATTTTCGACGGCGTTGTGGCTCTGACATGTGAACACCTCCTGACAGAATATACTGTCTTTTCTTGGTGTCCGAAAGTTCGGGGCAAGATCACTGTTATGCGAAAATCATTCCTAATCTAATTCCTTCATTAACAACTGCACTGAATTACAGCTATACGAATAATGAGTATGCTTATGTTTATTCTGGTACTTATACTTTAACTGGTAGTGTAAATCCTATTCCTTCGACTAATATCTTAAAAATCGCCTCTGGTGCAACAATCAACCTCAACACCTTCTCCATCGCCTGCACCGGCAGCGGGGAAATAATTAACCAAAGCGGCACAATCCCATTCAAGGGTCAATATGCTGTTGTTTCAAATGCCGCGAAAACAGAATTTACCGGCGCGTATTCAAGCATACAGAGCGCAGTGGACAAGGCCGATTTAACCTATAAATATGTGCATGTGGGTCCCGGAACGTATAGCCAAAACATTTCCTTAAATTTAAAATCAAATATGGAGCTTATTGGCACTTCTAATGATGCAACGCATATCAATGGTACAATCATAATCAATAATTGCGGGGACACATATGTGCGGAATTTAAAGGCAAACTANNCAACACTGACCGAGCTTACTGGATACTAGGCTGCAAAATAACTCAAACTGTCGAAGCGACCGGTGTTTACTGGCCTGGTATTGTGAGGATTGATAATACCCATTTTCTGTCAAACTATTTTCCTGGCATATATGTTGATTATGGTATCGTTTGGGGGGGTAATGCTATAGTTGAGGGCCGCGATAACGCGATTTATGGTTGGGAAGGTAATGAAGTCTATCTTTGGAATTCGAAATTTTGCGGCAATAATTGGGATGTTAATATGTTTCAAAATAGTGGGAACCATGTCAGGTTTGCAAGTACAACATTCAGTCGAGGTCCGGCAGGTGAGACAAAAAACGGACTTTTTTACCCCGAAATTACATGGGATAGCTGGAACGTGAGTAGTTGCGGCTTTGCCAAAGCATCAGCATCAGTATCAGGTGGAATTTCGGAAGAAACAAAGCCTTCTGTTCCCAATAACGATCCCGCCCGTGAAGCCTATACAAAAGTTGTAGAGAAATATCGGGCTATTTACGAATCACTGCAGACAGAAAATGAAAAAATCGATTTCAAGCAGCATAGCAGCGAATTCTCGGATGTGATGGCTGATTTTCAGAATATTGTGGATACATATCCTGAAAATCGTGTTTGCGTTTCTGCTTTATCACATATCATTGGCTTTCTTTGCAAGCAGGAA
>DMPG01000122.1 GCA_003456055.1 Bacteroidota bacterium
CGAGTTGAGTATTTTTTTCATGATGTTATTTTATGAAAACAATTTTTCTTGATTCGCTTTCATGTTCTGTTTGTAATCGATAGAAATATATTCCGCTCGGAAAACCAGATGCATTCCATTCAACGTGATGCTGACCAGCCGATCGTATTCCTTCGGCAAGTGTCGCCGTTTCTCTCCCAAGCTGATCATAGATCTTTAAAGAAACGGGGCCAGTAGTCGGAATTTGAAAATGGATTGTCGTTGTCGGATTGAACGGATTCGGATAATTTTGTGTAAGTTTGAAATCTTGCACAGTTATTCCCATTGCAACTTCAATTGTTTTGCTATAATTATATTTCCCATCACGATCGATCTGTTTAAGACGGTAGGCAACAGTTCCTTTTGCTCTTGCGTCCACAAACGAATATTTCTTTGGTGAGTATGATGTTCCAGCTCCTTCCACAAATCCAACGTTGACCCAATTGTTCATTGCTAATTGTTCATTGTCCATTGTTTGCCGCTCAATTTCAAATCCCGCATTATTTACTTCCATAGCTGTCGACCAAACAAGTTCAACATTTCCGCGATGTATTGTTGCAGTGAAGGATTGGAGTTCCACGGGAAGAGGATTCGGTCCACCCAAATAAAAAGGTCCCACTTCTGATAAAACTAACGGGTGGTTTGTTGTTGATCCGGTTGTATATTCATCGCATCCAATATCTTTTTGGGTTACAGTTGCAGGTCGTGATTGTCCACTAATATCAAATAATATTGTTGGATCATCATCAACGTTGGCTATATCAAGAATTGCCGGATAGCTTGAACTTGCAGCGTTGATAGCGGGACTAGATGATGATATGCTCTTGTAATTTTCGGTATTAGCAACCAGTAACGGATCGGTATTCGTCATACCAGACGAGATCGTAATACCTAATGTGCCGTTGCTAATATTCCCTACCCACGTTGTTCCACCATTGGCATTCGTAAAGATACTTCCGGAACTCTTTTTGAAAATATTGTTTGCAAATGTTACGTTTGTTGGACCTGTACCGCCAAGATCAATAGATCCCATATTCACGAATGTATTATGAATAAAATTAATATTGTTCAGAGGATATTCGACAACATATTGAAGCGTAAGAGCCGCTGCTGAACCTGTTTCGAAATAGTTATTATAGATGAAGTGATCTCCCCCTTCTTTTATTCGAATACCGCCCGAACCATTGATGAAGAAGTTGCTGTACGCTATGTTTCTATATCCATGTCTGAAAACGAGCATACCATTCGCATTGTTAGTGAAGGTATTGAATCGGCAGATATTTTCGGAGGATTTAACGGAAATACTTTCACTATCTCCAAGCCCAACATTCTCGAAATAACAATACTCAACAATTGTCCTAGAGATGTTTGTCATTTCAGTGCTCAACCCGATTCGGATAGGTTCATTCCCATAATCTCCACCAAGACCGGGAAAATTCTTGAATGAACAATATCTGATCGTATGGTACCCGACAACAGTCGGTGAGGTGTTGATTTGTATGGTGCAACCCTTCACCGCTGAGGTGTCTTTGTTCTCAATATTGCAATATGATATTTCGTTATACTGACTCCCCGGCACCATCCGTATATATTTTTGCGCGATATATCCGTTCCAATTACATTGCGTAACGATGTTATGACTTTCGCTTATCTCAAGAACAATTCCAGTTATGCTGCCGGACGTAAACTGGAAGCCGCTAAATGTGATGTAATTTCCGGTTAGATTAATATCGTTCGTTCCATTAAAAAATACTCCACCCGACGTTGCAGCTTTTACCGTTATATTATTGGTGCCGATATTCAAAACATTATTGAGGTATGTACCATTTGCGAGAATCAATACGTCACCCGAAGACGCGCTGTTAATTGCACTCTGCAATGCGGCCACCGAAGAGACATTGACCTCCGTCGCTTGCAACGATGATGACCAAATATGGAACGACAATGATATGATATAGATTATTTTTTTCAGTGTGTGCCTTTTCTTACAATTTGTGATACAAACTTCGGTCTCGGGTCCCTATGTAAACGAGTAACTATATTGCTGATTCTTCATTTGTGGCGACGGGAATTTCACAACTCCCGTCGCCATTTTTGCTTTCAGTTTTTTTTATTTGCTTCGTAACTACTTCATCAAGTTCATCTTCTTCACTTCATTCCTTGATGACGACCGCAGCGAATAGAAATATGTTCCACTCGCAAGATTCTTACCATCGAAATTCAGTGAATACAATTCATTCGGATTTGCAATGCTGTTAAAGAGTGTTGCGACAGCTTGTCCAAGTGGATTATAGACGGTAACATTCACATGTTCTGCATTCTTCATTGCGAATGAGATCGTTGTCGACGGATTGAACGGATTCGGGAAATTCTGCGACAGTTTGAAATCTTCCGCTGTTAATGCAACGGTTGCTTCAACGGTATTGCTGAATTCGAACTTTCCTGNNTCGATCTGTTTTAAGCGATAAGAAACTTTCCCTTTGGCCACTGCATCAACGAATGAATAACTTTTCGGTGCATTAGAAGTTCCTGCTCCTTCAACAAAACCGATCTTGCTCCATGTCCCGGTGATGTTTTTCTCAATTTCAAATCCTGCATTATTTACTTCTGTAGCAGTCTTCCATGCTAATTCTACACCACGACCTTTGGATATTGCAACAAACGATGTCAGTTCTACCGGCAATGGTGCTTGAGATGTTGTTCCTGCTACTGTAACGATTGATCCGCTTGGTCCAATCGTAATCTGGTTTATACTATTATCTAAATTCCCCGCCGTAAGTGTAAGTATTCCATTAATCGTTCTTGCTGCATGCAGTGTAACACCTGCGACATTATTAATAGTGAGATTAGTTGGACCATTTGATGTCGGAAATTCGGCGTCTGCAGTCGTTTGCGCCACTGTACCGTTATATGATAAAGTGCCTCCTGAGCCGAAGGCAAGCGTATTTCCACCTAAGGATACAGCACCATTGGTCATTGTCAGAGTAGTATCCACCGTTACATTACCCGATAATGATACACCGTTACTGTTGTTGATCGTCAGTCCACCGATTTGGGATGGCAATTCGCTACCTGTGATCTGAGCCATCGTTCCGACATACGAATAAGAAGCCGTTGTTGGGAATGTTCTCGTTGCGGTTCTGATAAGACCTGTGGATGAATTCATTCCATCTGCAGTTGCTAATTCCAATGTTCCGTTTGGTCCAAGGGTGAAGGAACCAGTTCCGGTTATTGTACCGGGATTCGTGTATGTCGTTGTCGTGAAACGTACATTTTCGTTAACAGTCAATGAGCCGGGACTTGTCACTACGATACTCGGCGCACCAAAACTGCTTCGTAATGT
The DNA here is from genome assembly GCA_003456055.1 of Bacteroidota bacterium. Lineage (GTDB taxonomy): Bacteria > Bacteroidota > Ignavibacteria > UBA10030 > UBA8401 > UBA8401. Next base: position 3,362 of record DMPG01000122.1, read on the forward strand.
AATATTGCCCGCAACGACAACAGTACCGCTAATGTTTATGACCGGAGCAAAATCTGATACATTGGTATTGACGCTTGACGCTGTTGTTATATCTGCATTTTCAACAAATGTTAAAGTAGCCCCTGGGTTCACATTGACGGTTGAAATATTCTGTCCTACATTATTTTGAAGTTGAAGAGCTGCACAGCCATATCGCCAGCGATTGTCACTGTGGCATTGAGTGTTGCATTTGG
>DMPG01000344.1:0-975 GCA_003456055.1 Bacteroidota bacterium
AAGATACATTTGTTTGGATCGCGGTGAATGGAGATAGAACTTGTATCGCATTTTTGGATCTTCTTTGTCCGAACATACCGGTCTTCTTTCACTCCAAGATCGGCAGCAAGCGACTGCAGTTCGCAATTTTGGTTGCGCAGACAAGAGAGACAATCCTTCGGATGATTCGCCAAAAGAAGTTCAACGCTTGTTTTTCGGGCGTCCCGAATTCTCGCAGAGTTTGTAACGATCTCCATTCCTTCNNGTAGCTCCCTTCACTTCAACGACACAGACAGCACATGATGCATTCTTCGAAACATCTTCCATGTAGCAAAGCGTCGGGATTTTAATCCCTGCTCTTTTACACGCATCAAGTATCGTGGCGTTGAGCGGAGCCTGTTGATTGTCACCGTTGATTTTGATATTTACCATTGTCGTATTCATAGAGGCTCCTTACTGATCGTTGAATTCATTACATTTGACATCGCAACGCAAGCATCGAGTTGCTTCCAATAGCGCTTCCTCTCCGGTGTATCCGGCAAGTACTTCCTGAAAACTCGAGATGCGCTCCTTGACAGAAACTTTTTTTGGTTCGATCATCTTTGCTTCTTCCGGTTCCAGTTCCACCTCATCCTTATATTTGAATTCCCTGAAGAGGTGATGGAATCGTTTCTCCTTCATTAGATCGTGATCGATCGCTTCGGCAGCCTTACGCGCAATTCCCATTGCTTCGGCAACCGTTGCGGGACCTGTCACGGCATCGCCTCCGGCATACACGTTCGGAAGATTCGTCCTGCAGCTTGAATGGTTGATCTTCACCGTACCGTTCTTTCGGAGTTCCAAACCTGCTTCTTTCGCCGCATCAAATTCAACTTTCTCTCCGATTGCAAGAATGATATTATCACATGGAATGATTTCTTTCTCAGTAGTTTCAACCGGTTTCTTTCTTCCGGAGCTGTCGAAACCATCAAATTTCATTTTGATGATCTCAAGCCC
>DMPG01000344.1:1013-3477 GCA_003456055.1 Bacteroidota bacterium
CACGGCATCTCATCGTGGTCGCGACGATAGACAATGGTAACATCGGAACCATTGCGAAGAACAGAACGAGCAGCATCAATTGCAACATTTCCAGCACCAACAACAACTACTTTTTTGCCGACACGGAGCCGTCCGCCTATTGCCAGGTCTTCAAGAAATTCATATCCCTGCAATACGCCGTTGAGTTGATTCCCTTCGATATGTAGTTCGATATCTTTCTGCGCACCAACAGCAACAAAAACTGCATCGTTCTGTTTTTGCATTGTCTTAAATGAAATATCTTTTCCTATGCGTGTATTGAACACGAACTTAATCCCAAGTTTCTTGAACAGTTCAAGCTCTTTATTGACGACATCTTTCGGCAAACGATAAGCAGGAATGCCGTACTGAAGAATTCCTCCCGCACGTGCGTGACTGTCATAAACGGTAACGGAATGGCCCAGACGGACAAGATAAAATGCGGCGGTAAGTCCTGCGGGTCCCGCACCAACAATTGCAATCTTCTTTCCGGTCGGAGAAAGTTTCTCTCTGATCAATCTCTGATAGATCTCTTTTTCTTTTCCCATCTTATAGGTCGTGTCAGCAAGATAACGATGGATCTCGCCTTGATTGACCGGATCATCGACCATATCTCTTCTGCATCGTATCTGGCAATGGAAGTAACAAATGCGACCCACTGTTCCGGGAAGAGGATTATCACGAAGAGTAAGCTCAAATGCTTCTTCGATCCTTCCTTCTTTCAATAATTGCAGATAGCCTGGAATATTCATATGCAGCGGACAACTGTTCTCGCACAATGCCATGAAGAGATTTTCACAGACACCTGCTTTGCACCGTTTATCGATAATATGTTTCTCATATTCATCTCGAAAATACCGCAACGTACTCAATACCGGATTCGAACTTGTCTGCCCCAATCCGCACAATGAAGAATCTCTGATCACGTACGACAATCGTTCAAGTGTATCAAGATCTTCCATCGTTCCATCACCGTGAGTGATCTTATTCAAAATTGCCAGCGATTGCGAAAGTCCTTCGCGACACGGTGTACATTTTCCGCATGATTCTGATGCCGTCACTTCTATAAAATACCGCGCAACATCCACCATGCAATTATCCTGATCCATTACTACCATACCGCCGGAACCCATGATCGTTCCAAGTTTTGAAAGAGATTCGTAATCGACCGGCGTATTAAAATGTTCCACCGGAATACATCCACCGGATGGTCCTCCGGTCTGCACTGCACGGATCTTCTTTTTGGTTCCCGTTCCTTCTCCCATCTGATAGATGATGGTTTCAAGCGTTGTTCCAAGCGGTAACTCAACTAGTCCCGTATTTTTTATTTTACCGACCAGCGAGAAAACTTTTGTGCCGGTACTGTTCTGAGTACCAAATTTTGCAAATGCATCACCGCCAATCGCAACGATAACGGGAACGTTGAACCATGTCTCAACATTGTTGATATTCGTCGGCTTTCCCCATAATCCTTTTTGTGCAGGATACGGAGGACGCGGAATCGGTCTGCCGGCTCTTCCTTCGATGGATGCGATCAATGCGGTCTCTTCGCCACAGACAAACGCTCCAGCTCCTTCAACGTATGACAGTTCAAAAGAAAACTCCGAACCGAAAATATTCTTCCCAAGTAAACCATACTCTTTCGCTTCCGCAACTGCTTTTTTGAAGCGCTCCACTGCAAGCGGATATTCTGCCCGCACGTACATTATTCCTTCGGATGCTCCCATGACATACGCACCAATCAGCATTCCTTCGATCAGTGAATGCGGATCGCTTTCGATCTCGTTGCGGTTCATGTACGCGCCGGGGTCGCCNNGATCACCTTCATCGGCATTGCAGATGATATATTTCTGTCCTGTCTCGACTTTCTTCATCATTTCCCATTTTATTGCGGTCGGAAATCCAGCTCCGCCGCGTCCGCGGAGTTTCGCTTTTTTGATCTCTTCCAAGACGGAATCTCTTGTCATCTGCTTCAGTGATTTCATCAGCGAAGAATATCCGCCGACCGCAATGTATTCTTCAATGTCTTCAGGATCGATCAAACCCGATTCGCGNNAGAACAATTTTTTTCTGACCCTTAAAGAACGGAAGTTCATTCCATAAAGGAACACTGACCAATCCCGCACCAAATTCAATTTTGGAAGTAAAAAAATCCCACTTCTCTATCTTACATAAAGCTTTTTTCAACGGCATCAAGCCTTTGGAAAGGCTTTGCACAATGTTCTCTGCATCTTTCGGAGTCACTTTATGAAGGATCACGAGCGGCATACCAGGGATGTAACAGTTCACCAATACCTCTTCTGCACAGAAACCAAAGCATCCGGTCATAGAAAGTCGAATCGCAGCATTTTTTTCTTTGATTGTTTTTTGCAACGCATCAAAAACTTCTTTCGCACCGTTACCAATACCGCAGGTTCCCATTCCGACAGATATCTTAGGACCATCG
>DMPG01000329.1 GCA_003456055.1 Bacteroidota bacterium
CCGTCCGTGTTCGGTTTTCATGTCTGGCCGTTTGTCGGTTGATTCGTCGTTTGTGAGCGTGAACTCTTTTACACCCATTTTTTCATAAAATCCCGACCAATCAGAAAACGAAGCCGCCACACCGATCGAACCAAATGTCGATCCATTGTTTTTCGCAATGATTNNCACGGGCGCGGGGAACATTGCCACTGTTTTTTTCCCGAAATCGCGGATAGCTTCAAGAACATCATACATTCCTTCAGAGTATCCACCGCCGGAGTTGATTTCAAGATAGGCCGTTTCAATCGCCGGATTCGCTTTTGCTTTTGCAAGAGAATCAACAATAGCTTTATATGAAGTTTGTTTTGCACCAAAATAGAGCATTTCAAATACATCCACTTCGTTGGTTAGCAACCCTTCAACCGGAATGAACGCAGCGTTCCCCGATTCGCGATACCAAGACTCTTCAGTGGAATAGTATGGCGATTTTGGGAGCTCCGCTTTGATTCTTCCAATAATTTCATCGCCACCCATGCGCGAGAAAGCCCGTTGCCCATCGAGATAGCGTTTCAGACTAAAATGCTTTTCGTAGAGTCCCTTAAAAATGTACAAGTGTCCGTTCATTCGGGCATCTCCCCTTCTGATTCATCCATTATTATTTTCGACTGTTCTTTACCAGATCGAGCTTTGAACTCACGCTCCTGATCTTCGCGCTCATCGAGAAACGCTTCAAAATCAGAATATCCATTATTCGCTGCGGCATCAGCGCGAAGCATGAACCCTGCCCCAACGGCTTCAATGTTTGACTTTACCTCTTGCAACGGATTAACGTGCCCGGGAACTTCGCCAATCCACTTCCCGCTCAAATAAGCCTGTTGAATATAGTGATTGTCCCAAAAGCCCGGCATAACTTCAAGCATACCGGTTCGAACGTAGTGCTTGAGATATTCAAGATTCACCGCATATTCAACAGTCTCAGCGTATCTCTGACGTTCGAAATAAACGGTTTTCATAGTATCGTTCAATGCGCCTTTGTGCGCCGTGAATGATGTTGAATATTCCCCTGCAATGAATTCGGGTGCGACTCCGCGCCCCATCGCAAGGAGTCTGCGCAGTTCAACCATAGCGTTCGAAAAGTTGTTCGAAGGCGTTTTGAGATCGGTAAAATTGATTTGGTGATCTTTATTCTCCCAAATCGGCATTGATCCTGGCACAAGTTCTGTTTCATAATTTTTTACAGTCGTCCCTGATTCACTGTTTGAAGATTTTCCGCGAGCAGAAGCGGCCATTGCATTGGCTTGTTGTTTCATATCATTTGGATTCGCAGTGATCCAACCCATCTGAATTGATTCGAGAACCATGCGCTCAATAGTTGCATCCCACACACGATCCGCATTTTTCGCGTGAGCGATTCCCCAATAAAAATCCGAGTATCCTCGTTGTTGCCCTGATCGTTCGCGAATCATCATCTGAATTGCATTTCGATCACCGTTTAAATCAGCAAAAGAGAACGGCTTTTGTTCAACCTGCGCCCAAAATCCAGACCGGCGATTATACTGATCGTGCTGGATTCCTAGAGTATACCCTTTTGCAGCCGTTGTCGGTGCTTTTGTTTGAGAAGAATCTATAATCAACGCGCCTGAAGCGGTAACTATATCAAACGGTTTTCCATCGTTTTCACGCAAGAAAAAAAGAAGTGAGTCTCCCGTTATCGACCGTTCTGCCATTATGTCGTATTGTTTTGCATAATGGTTGATATTCAGTTTGTCGTAATGAAGCAACATTGTAAAACGTCGTCCCCATTCAACAGCCTGCTCGCGATCTATTCCGAGCATTTTCCAATTCGGAAGCGAACGGAAAAACAGACCACGCCCGATAGAATAAGCGAGTGGCTTTTTCACCAGTGCCCGACAGTACGAGCTTGTATTGTAGAGCGTTGCACAGCGAGCAGTGAGTTTATCATAGGTATCAAGAATGAATTTTGAAGGATCAACCGATTGTTCGCGCCAATTTTTGAACTCACCGCCTGTTTTTGAACCGTCATATGAAGCCCCATCAGAACTTGAGAAAGTAGATCCATCAGTTTTGTAGATTTTCACAGCCATATCACCAACCCGCTCGTATGTTCACAATGTTAGCCGATTGCATTGAAGCCGGTAGCAGATAGCCACGCTCTTTTCTAAGCAATTGTAGGTACGATTTCAACTGAGAAAATTCCGCTTCAGTCATTGATCGAATAGAACCGCCGGAGTTGTTCATATTACCGGCACCAATAATGAGTTGCCTATCAATAGCAGATTCAACAAGCGCGATTTTCTCGTCGTATTTTTCGAGCGTATCGAACAGCAATTCAGCCGTGTTGACAGTCATTTGCACCACCTTTTCGGTAATAATACGTTATTTTTTCAGAAAAAGCAAAAAGGAACTGAAAAATAGTTCCTTTTGTGGTTCGCACGTTTCGAAAAATCAACCGTTCCGGCGGTGACAATCGTTTTATTTGTGTTCAGCGGGCGATCACGATGACCTCGTTATTTTGATTATTCAGCCGACTGTTTACATATAGCCACGAAATCAGAACCGTCTCTAACTCCGAAGCAGTTGAAAAGTTCATTCGTAATTGGCGACTGCAAAACTGGTGTAAATTTTATCAAGTCATTAACAACTTTTTCAAAAATACTCATGTCAATTTGATCATCGTATTTTTCCATAAGCAAATTGTCATAATCTCCGTTCTCTTGTATCTCTTCGGCAAGTTCTTTGTTTCCATTTGCCAAAACATAAGATGCAAGTTCTTCAACATCGATGTAACTCATTCTCATACAATCCACCTTTTTCTATAGCCAATTCGCATTGGTCGTGATTTTCGCTTAGGCTCAAACAAACCATGCTACTGTTATTTTGTTAATTTGGTGTGTTGTTCAATGTCGTAAGTCTGTATCATTTTTCCGCAAAACGGACAATAATTAATCACAATCCCTTTTTCTGAATAATCTCCACTTTTGAGGGATAGCTGTGTTCTCCTTGAGCCTGTTTCCGTGTTTACCAAAACCGAATAAATGATACCTTTGCACTTACTTTTGTGATAG
>DMPG01000305.1:0-6755 GCA_003456055.1 Bacteroidota bacterium
TAGAACAATTGGTCGATGGTATTCAACAACTTGGTTTTAGCTATGTAGATATATCTGAACAAAATAATTGGGTCAAGACAAATGACCGTGTAATACTTACCGGCTCTCAACAGTATTCCGTTACACTTTTGGACCAATACCTGGTTGAAACATACTTCGACCATACCGGCGAAGTTATTAAAACATCGGTTTCAGAGGAAAGATTTAATGGTGTTGTTACAAGATCCATCGAATTAAACCAAGGAGAGTATTATAAGGCAGAACCTGTTGAGTACCGGGAAAAACCAGTGTCGGCGATCGGCAATATTGTCGCCACGGCGGAAAATCTCTATGAAAAAATCTTTTCGTCGGATGATGAGTGGAAGGAGCCGCGTGCTGTTATTCTGTGGAATCATTTTGCGAGAGGCGCAGCGTATCTTGACCAGGAATCTTTTGTCTCGGTATTCCGGAGTGTTCGTATACCCGTTGATACTATCTATGTCGGTCAACCGATCGATCTGAAAAAATATAATATTGTCATTGTTCCGTATGCTTTTGTTGATTCTCTAAGCGAAAATGACTTTACAACAATTACAAATTTCGTCGCTTCAGGTGGGAATATTGTAACCGATGGAGTAAATGAAATAGCAAAAGAACTTGGCATTTCGTATTTACCAACCCGGTTACGGGTTAATTCTATACGGGATAAGTATTTCCCTGAAGAAAAGATCGAATGGCGGTATACCGAACTCATAACGAAGTTTGAACCGGATCAACTTGACGAGGTCTTCTGTTACGATGAAATCTCTGATGCACCGATGATTATCGGAAAACAATTCGAGAAGGGAAAGGTCATTTATATTAATTCACTTTTTGACCCGTATTCGAGTTTTGGGTATAGTTTATATCCATATCTGATGGAGTATGTGCGAAAATATTTTTCCGTACGACCGTTAGTTCGACGTGAAAATTTAGAGATGTATTTCGATCCGGGGTTTCGTCATACGTACTCAATAGAACAACTTATCGCTCAATGGGTTCGGAATGGGATACGAATAGTACATGCCGCGGGATGGCATGAATATCCCAAGTATACATATGATTATGAGCGACTGATCCGGTTGGCACATGCCAATGGTATTTTGGTCTATGCATGGCTCGAACCACCGCAGGTGAGTCAAAAATTTTGGCTTGATCATCCGGAATGGAGGGAAAAAAATTATAAAGGTGAAGATGTTCGGCCGTCGTGGCGATATCCCGTTGCGTTGACCGATGACCAATGCGTTGATGCTATGGTCACGCAGTACAGTCAATTTCTCCGCAGATATGATTGGGATGGCGTTAATATTGCCGAAGTATATTTTGAAGCAGCACGCGGTCTTGATGATCCCAATTTATTTACACCGATGCATATCTCCGCACAAAATGAATTCAAAAGCAAATATAATATTGAACTTTCAAAAATATTCGATACACAATCGAAATATTATTGGAAGAAGAATCCTGAAACACGAACACTGATCACAAATTATCGTGTGGATCATCTGACGGCCATATATAAAAAAATATTCCAATCGATTGGTTCACTTGTAAAAGAACGAACAGGATTGGAAGTTATTGTCACGGCGATGGATGAACTTGGCTCACCTGAACTGCGCGATTATATCGGTGTTGATATGCATTCAATATTACAGCTCCAAAAAGAATATGGATTCGTTCTGCAGGTAGAGGATCCGGAAAATAAATGGTCGCTGCCGCCGCAGCGGTACATCGATATCGCCAAACAATATGATTCGCTTATCGGTGACCCCGAAGCTTTGATGCTTGACCTGAATATTCTTGCATTCAGAAAGAAAGGCGAGGTTACTCCATTCCCGACAAGAACTCCGACGGGCGCGGAAAGTTACCACCTGATTAATTCCGCGGCACTCGGGAGTGATCGGTTCACAACATATTCAGAGTCCAGTGTTAATCCCCAGGATATGGGCTTTTTTGCCAGCGCTTCAGCTGCGAATGTTTCATTCCAAAGGACCAATGAGGGATTTACGTGCAATGCCCCATATCATTTTTTTGTTAGACTCCCAAAAGAGATAACACAACTCGTTGTCGACGGGGCGGCATTATCACCATTCCGCGGCAATACGTATCTCATTCCAGCAGGAACGCATACGGCACAATATTCTAATCAGGGATCGGGATCATTCTCAACGTCTCAACTGAATGCAAAAATACTTTCATTTACCGGTACATTGCATTCAATAAGCTACGGCATGCGCCAAATTGATTTTACATATACGTCAAAAGTACGGGCATTAATTTCTCTTTCCGCAGTTCCGACAAGTTTAATCATTGACGGGAAGGAATATTCATTCACTGCGATGAAGGGGAATGATTGTTNNACGGGGAATCATACGGTGGAGTTCATCGCAGGCGATCAATTCAGTTTTGGTATCAATGTAACAAGCTTATGGTCAACTACAGCGATTGCTATTTTTGGTACAATCGCAATCATCCTTATGTTCTTGATGTATATGGGACTTAAAGTGGTGAACCGTACATCTGGAGAAGGCAGAGCATAAACCTATGAGTATATTAGAGATCGATCTTAGTTTTCTTTTCGTTGTGGCGGTTATTCTGATTTGGTTCATGATAGGGTACCAATTACTGCTGACATTATTCGGATATGTTAATCTAATAAAATCGTACAAAGAAAAGACCGGCATCGATAATTCAGAGATTGATTTTCCCTCGTGTGCGATACTCATCCCTGCTCATAATGAGGAACGGGTCATTGGCGCGACCATCGCCTCCATGCTAGAGCTTGAATACCCCAAAGATAAGTTGAAAATTATTGTCATCAATGATGGATCCGGCGATAGGACAAAAGAAATCATCCTTGAATATGCCAGACAAGATGTGCGCGTTCAATTATATGATGTTCCCAAAGGAGAAGGAGGCAAAGGAAAATCGCGTGCGTTGAACCTTGGCATCAAGCAGGCTCATGCAGAGGTGATCGCAGTCTATGATGCCGATAACACTCCCGATAAACATGCTTTGAAATATCTCGTCGCTAACCTCATTGCTGATCCTGAACTGGGGGCTGTTTTAGGCAAGTTCAGAACGGTGAACAAAAATGTCAATCTTCTCACGAAATTCATCAATATTGAAACCTTAAGCTTTCAGTCGATGCTTCAAGCCGGCAGATGGCAGATGCAGAGTGTTGCAACATTGCCCGGAACGAACTTCGTAATGTGGTCATGGCTGATTAATCAATTGAACGGCTGGGACGAAGAGGCACTGACTGAAGATTCTGAATTGAGCATCCGGATTTATGAAGAAGGATATAAAATAAAATTCATTCCGTATTCCATAACCTATGAACAGGAACCACAGGAGTGGAAAGTATGGATCAAACAACGGATGCGGTGGGTGCGGGGGAACAATTATGTCATTTCCAAATTCTTTAAACAGATCCCAAAATTTAAAAGTAAGGGGCTGGCATTTGATATCTTATATACACTATCTCTTTATTACACATTTTTCTTTGCCATTATCGTCTCGGATCTATTGTTTGTCTTAAGTGTTACAAATCTTGTCAGTATTTCACTTCCCGGGCCGTATACATTTGTGTGGATCATGGCGTTTGTATTATTCATTGCTGAGATCACACTTGCCATCTCTTACGATAAGGAAGACAGCGCTAAAAATATTGGCATCATCATGCTGATGTATTTCACCTATTGTCAGTTGTGGATCTATGTTGTTCTTAAAGCGGCGTATATTGAATATATCAAAAAAGAAAAAAGAGTGTGGGACAAAACGGTTCGTTTCGACCCAATGGTAAAATCGTCTTAATGAAGAATCCATTATTTGTGATAGTATTATTTTTTTTGGTTATTCAGATTACTCAGGGGCAAGTATCAGCATATGGTTCCGCCACAGTTGGCTATAGCAGTAATCCGCTCTATAATTATCAGAACTATTCTGATCGGCTGTATCAAACGTATGTAGAGGTAAGTACTGATAAGGAATTGGAGAACGGTTCATTAAAGTTCCAATATGTTGGCGGTTCGATGATATTCAACAGATTCTCACTACGTGATTATTATGAACACCGGTTATCGGCAGGGATGGTGACCAAAATGGGAACTGAATCTGGAGATAGTACAACCGAAGATGGAGAAGAAGAAGAATCACAACCTGTCATGGACTCCTCCGGTCTGTTTTTACTTTCCAATCTCCAAGTGACTGCTCGACATGACAAAGCAGAATATCGAGAATTTAATAACAATGGGATCATCTTACACAATGGTGTATTTATCTACCGAGAAAATGAATTTGTCATTCGTTTTTTGAACAAGATCGAGTATCGGTATTATCCAAACCTTTTGCCATATAATAATCTTTCTGAAATCGTATCCCTTCACGTTGATAACGGCACGACTTCGGATGAGCAATACGGTATGTATATATCGCCAGGTTTGAAATATTTCCCGAACATAGTCTATGATACATCGTTGTTTGAAGAAACACGCTCATATGTTGTTCAAATCGTGGCTGATTCAATGCTAGCAGGATCGGGTAAGCAAAAGTATTGGGAGTACTATACATATCCCGATACCAGTGAATCTGACAAGTATGTTTTAAGAAATCCCAAAACGAGTTCAACGTACCAGATTGCGATGGGTATATTTTACCAAAAACAATGGGATGATTTAATCGTGAGGATGGAACTAGCGTATCGGATCAATTCGAAATCAACATTGTTAACACTTGTGCAAAATACATCGATGCTTACGTTGAATGNNATGAGGACCTCTATAATAGTGTCTTTAATGCTCATGGTCCTGAATTTCAATGCGCGATAAAATATATCTTACCATACAATATTCAATGGCAAATGAACATTGAGTTTGAAAAAAAGACATTTGAAACGCCATCGTATGATTTGGTGACGGGTGAAATAGCGAATGATTATCGAAAAGATACTCGAATCAATATAGATATTTATGTGTCGCGTTATGTTCAACTCACCGACGGGTTTGGAGCCGATGTTGCTATTAGTTCAAATATTCTTCGCAATATATCAAATGATGCATACAACGATTATTCTGTGAAAAACTATTCATTCAGTATTGGGATCAGTTTGTGAAAAAAAATATTCTTATAATGTTCATCATCATAACTCCGCTCTTTAGTGCGCATCAATGGAATTGGAAAAATCCTTTCCCGCAAGGGAACACGCTCTATAGTATTCAATTTGTAAATTCTTCGTACGGTTATGCTGTTGGAGAAAATGGTACGATCATGGCTTCGACCAATGGAGGCACATCGTGGGAAATTCAATACGAAGCCATCACCGATCATTTGCGGGAAATATCCGTCATTGATTCATTGACTGCGTGGGTTGTCGGCGATAACGGTACTATTCTAAATACAACCAATGGCGGGATGCAATGGATGCAGCAATCAAGCGGAGTGACCGACGGATTGAACGGCGTTTTTTTCTATGACAAAAATATCGGTTGTGCTGTTGGTGATACAAAAGTAATTCTCATGACGACCGACGGCGGGAACTCCTGGTCACGAAAAACCATATCCGGTGTTTCCAATTCAACCTCGCTCATCAGTACATATTTTGTATCACCATTAGAAGGATGGATTACCGGATCGAACGGTATCATTCTGCACACGGTCAACGGAGGCCTTTCGTGGAGTAATCAAGGAACTGTTGGGTCAACCGGGATGAAGATCAAATTTATTAATTCAGTATCCGGAATTGTTGTCGGGGACAAAGGATTGATCTCAAAAACAACAAACTCAGGAACAACTTGGACAAAACTGACATCGAATACCACGAATGGACTCAACGATGTAGAAATTATCAATGAATCTGAATATTGGATAACTGGTGACAATGGTCTATCGCTGCATACTACAAACGGAGGTGCATCATGGGCAATCGATGAATTGCAGACGTATGCGTCAATTTATGGGTGCGCAATAGTACATGGAACAATTATCACTGTTGGTGAATTTGGATTTCTTGCGGCTAAAGAAGCAGGTACACCATGGCAGATGGTAAATTCCGGCGTGCACAAAAATATCAACTGGCTCGGTATGAGTCCGTCAGGTATAGGAATTGCGGTTGGTGACTATGGGTTTATGTCAAGAACTACCGATCATGGGGCATCATGGATTGAATTTGCAAACGGTGTCACCGGTGATTCATTTTATGGAATACAAATTAATCCTTTCGGCAATAGCTGGGTCGTAGGGGATTTAGGAGTGCTTCTCTATTCATCAAATGCAGGAATTACTTGGAGACAACAAACAACGAATACGACAAATACACTTTTTGGGATTTCGTTTATTGATGACAACAATGGTTGGGCAGTAGGATATGGAGGGGAAATTATTCACACAACCAATGGCGGAGTATCATGGCAGAAGCAGCAGAGCACAGTGACGAATTCATTGTATGGTGTAATCTTCACCTCCCTGGAAGAAGGTTGGATATCGGGTGGTAACGGTCTTGTGCTGCATAGTACAAATAGTGGTGCCTCATGGACTAAAGTAACAACCGGGATAACGAATAATCTTTTCAATATCTATTTTGGAAGCGCAACAGTCGGATTTGCTGTCGGATCAACTGGTACCATTCTTCGCACAACAGACGCTGGTGCATCATGGTTGAATGTACAAACGGGAACATTGAAAAATATCTATTCTATTGCTGGGAACAACAGCACTTATTGGGCAGTTGGAGATAGCGG
>DMPG01000305.1:6914-10849 GCA_003456055.1 Bacteroidota bacterium
AAATTATCCTAACCCGTTCAATCCATCTACAACAATACGATATGGATTGCCGAGTCAAAGCAATGTCACTCTGAGGATCTATAATATCCTCGGTCAGCTGATGGAGGAATTGGTGAACACAGAGCAATCTACCGGATGGCACGAAACAACATGGATTGCAAATGTCTCTTCAGGATTGTATTTCTACAGGATCGAGGCGGTGAGTACGTTAGATCCTAATAAGCGGTTTACTCAACTGAAGAAGATGCTTCTCTTGAAATAACACTCAGCCCTGCACTCGCGGGACTTGCTTTTTTGATCCTCAAAGCAAATTACCGGAATGTGAGTCACAACGGTGCTTCTACTTCGATATATGCTTTGGGGAACGGTCGAAACAAAATATTCAAAGTGATTTTTTTAAAAAGGAATTTAATTTGAAAATGGCAGTATGACTTTTTACGCCAGTTGTCGAAGACCCCGAATCCAATACTACAATTGGCACAGTTGAAAGATTTCACTTCACACAACGATGGGTTCATGACAAATTTATTAACCGATGCAATACATTGCGACCATCAGACTTTAAAAGAACATCGTACAAATCAATAGATCTATCCGTATATCCATAGCGATAGCTTAATAAATCAGGTCTGCGATTGCAGTAGTTTCAGTAATTCAATTTAACATCCAAATACATTGCAGTGTTTCCTGACTATGTGATAAAAAGATCATTTGCTGTATTTTTATTGGTCTATTCCATAAAACTATTTACCGAGAAATAAATATCACAAAAGAAACTCTCTATTAAGGTATTATTTTAGAAATATGGTAAATAACTCATCAATGATTTTTGACACCGACAACACTCTACACTCCTTTTGATATGAAGAGGTAGTCGACAGATATGTTGGCAAATGTTGTTTGACGTTCGGTAAAATGTCATATATTATCATGTATGATGAATGAACGGATGAAAGTATTTTTACACAACACCCATCCATAAACAGGCTGATTTGATTTCACATCATTGAGGCGCAACCAAAAATGAGATAACCGTGGCAAAGTAAAAAACTGAGAATTATCCTGTTCAGATTGAAAACATGGAAAAAGATTTGACCTATGAAGCTCTACGAGTATGTGACAATAATCAATCAAAAGCAGCAAAACAAATTGGAATATCGGAAAGAAATTTACGCTATTGTCTTAAAAAGTGGGACGTAAAATAATCAGTTGTTTAAAGAAGTTAGAAATGGTAAAACAATGTCGTTGAAAGAAGCTCTCGAACAATATCCGTTAATCCTTACTGAAGGTTCGGTCATAGAACGCCTTAAGCGTGAGTTCCATTATCCTCTGGATGAGTTGTTATCAAATGCTCCAATGATCTATACTGCCGAAGGCAAAATTCTTTTAGAAAACATTTATAAAGAATATATAGATATCGCTAATTCATCAAACCTTCCGATCATGCTGCTCACTCCAACGTGGCGTGCAAACAAAGAAAGAACTCATCAGGCACATGTTGATCTGAAAAACATCAATACCGATGCTTTTATATTTATGGATAGGATTAGAAAATCGTATGGAAGTATGTCTGAAACGATTTTTATCGGTGGTTTAACCGGCTGTAAAGGTGATGCGTATAAACCGGAAGAAGCGTTAAGTGAAGAAGAGTCATATTTATACCACAAAGAGCAAAATGAAATACTATCGAACGCAGGAGTAGATTTTTTGTTTGCATCCACGCTGCCCGCATTGAGTGAAGCGAAAGGAATTGCGAAAGCAATGAGTAAAACAAGCGTAGAATATATTATTAGTTTTATCATTCGGGAGAACGGCAATATACTTGACGGTACATCGTTGACAGATGCTATTAGGATAATAGATAATTCAGTATCGATTCCACCATTGTGCTACCTTACAAATTGTCGNNATCTTACACCATTCATTGCTACATCTTAAGGATGATGGAAATACCTTGAAGAAAAGATTATTCGGTATTCAGGCTAATGCCTCTAGTAAAAGTCCTGAAGAACTTGATGCCCTAATGGAACTTGACGCAGATTCGCCTGCAGACTGGGCGAAAGGAATGGTAGAGCTAAACAAAAAATATAATCTTAAAATTCTTGGCGGATGTTGTGGAACAAATGCTAAGTTTATTACTTCTATTGTTACACAGATGAAATAATGCCTCATTGTCATCGTATTAGCTGCAATAGAATTGTGACAGACAATACCGATGAATTACAAAGAATATTTCAATTATTGTAGAATATTGTTTTGAATTGAATATAATGTTGTTCCTTCCTTTCCCGCTTATTTCCAAGCAAAAAACTGTACGACAATAGTGTCGAATCATCTCGACAGAAACGTCGTAATAGTTTATCGTTAATTCTATCTATTCAAATTATCCTCAGCAAAAGTCTCAAATTGTGTTTGGCACAGTGCTTGTATTACTATGAGCATAACGCAACAAGTTCAATGAACGAATTACCAATTCAAAATATATAGGAGGTTTTATGAGACGTATTATCAATGCAGCATCCACACTTGCAGTCGTATTCGCTCTTGGCTTCATGTTCACTGATTCAGCATTTGCACAGCAAAAGGGAACCGGCACACCAAAAGGTAACGGTCAATCTTTTGTAGATCAAAATGGTGACGGAATATGTGATAATGTCGGAACAGGTGTTGGCCAAAAAATGGGAAGCGGCACAAAAGGAAATGCCAATGGACCGAAAGATGGAACAGGATATAAAGGTAACGGCGGCGGTAATGGATCCGGTGTTTGCGATGGAACAGGATCAAAAGGAAGTATGAATCGCGGCGGTAGAGGTAAATGATGTACAGGGTATGGAGAGTGTGAATTATCCATACCCGCAAACTAATCAACCAATTAAAAAAACATAAAAAGGATACAACAATGAAAACAATCTCTTTGGCAGTGTTTCTTTCTTCAATAATGATGATCTCTGCAATAGGATGTGACAAAACTATTACAGGATCAACGTTAGATGATTCCATGGAACAATATTCAAATAATCCTGAACAAGACGGCGCTTTGATGTTAGTGTCGTTAGATGAAATAGCATCAGACTCATTATCAATTGAAGAGGGTAATGGTTTACTCTATATGCGTGAGGAAGAGAAACTTGCTCGGGATGTCTATACTGAATTGTATGTAAAATGGAACCTGCGCCCGTTTTCAAATATCACCCGCAGTGAACAAATGCACATGAATGCAATTTTATCATTATTGACCAGATATTCACTGCAAGATCCGGTTGATGTAAACGGCGCGGGAGTATTTAAAAACGAAGGATTGCAAAACCTGTATAATGCTCTAATCGTAGAAGGGAACAAGAGTGTTGTAGATGCATTAAACGTTGGTGCAACAATTGAAGAAGTTGATATTGTTGATCTTCAAAAACATTTACGAGAAACAGATAATCAGGATATAACATTTGTCTATGACAATCTTCTGCGTGGTTCGCGAAATCACCTGCGCGCTTTTGTAAAGAATATAAAAGCACAGGGGGTAACGTACGTTCCGCAATATTTAACAGCGGCGGAATATGAACAAATCATTTCCACTCCGATGGAGCGCGGTAGATAAACGGAATAATATTGTGTGTGGAGAGTGTGAACTATCCACACGCACAAACCAATAACCAGAAATATCGAACTAACATTATGCATTTACTCTGGGATGAGGTGAGAATACACCATAGTAGTTTTAGCGTCACTATGGCCAAGCAACTTATGAACCTCGTATAATGAAGTAATGTTTTGTACTACCATGATACTGACCGTCGGAATTATTTCTTATTTTATTTATGGGTTTTTAGAATGCCACTCTCACAGGTGGCATTTTTGTTTTAGATAATCGTAAATTGTAATTCAAGTATTTGCGGTTAATCCAGTAGAATATGCATTTACGATTTTACGATTATGATTTG
>DMPG01000238.1 GCA_003456055.1 Bacteroidota bacterium
TCTTTTCCTTCAGCCGTATACAGGAAATCAATTCTTTCTTTATAGTATTCAGTAATTTTCCCACGAACCATTTTCAATGTACTATTAAGGAAATGATTCTGTTCGGTAAACCCTTCTCCTAATATTCCAACGGCAGCCGGGAGCCAACGTTCAGGAAATTCACCTGCATACCTCCCGCCAGTTTTATATTCCTTAATTTCAGATTCGATCAACAAAAGCGCCGCATGTTGTCCTTCTTCTGTGTGAGTTGAAAGATTTTTCTCTTTTAGATAGTTTAGAATTTTTTCTTTGTTTGGAACAATGAGCGCAACCGTAAATAATGATTGGTTGTTATACAACATCGCTTGCTCAATAAACGGTGAATTCCCAACCAATGCTTCTTCAATTCCTTCCGGACTGTATTTCTCACCATCATGACTAATCAGCAAACTTTTTTCGCGACCTAAGACATATAAAAAATTGTCAGCGTCAAGATAGCCAAGGTCGCCGGTATATAACCACCCTTCCCGAATTGTTTCTCTTGTCGCTTTTTCATTTTTCCAATACCCTGCCATCACATTCTCACCGCGAATAACGATCTCACCCTGTTTGCCCACCGGGAGAGTATTCCCGTTTTCATCACAAATCTTCACTTCAAGATTTGGCACAATACTGCCGGATGAACCAAGTTTATGTTTCTTCGGAACATTTGCAGAAATGATCGGCGATGCTTCCGTTAAACCGTATCCTTGATACATTGGAATTCCGATCGCATAAAAGAACCGCTGGAGCTCAATATCCAACAATGCGCCGCCGCCGATAAAGAATTCTAATCTTCCTCCAAATCCTTCACGGATTTTTTTGAAGATCAAAAAATCAACTAATTTGTACTGCAGTTTTTCCAACATCGTTCCATTCTTTCCGCGATCCCAACCGATACCATTAATTTTGTATCCAAGGTTCAGTGCTCGATTAAATAGAGATTCAATTTTTTCACCTTTCTCTTTTATCCCCTTCTCAATATTCTTCTTAAAGTTTTTAGCGAGTGCGGGAACACTTAGCAGAAACGTCGGTTTTGATTCACGAATATTCACCGGAACATTCTTTAATGTTTCAAATGGAGTTTTTCCTATCTGCACCGATGCCATACTCGCTCCATTCACCATCAGTGTATAAATTCCTGCGGTATGTGCAAAACAATGGTCCCACGGTAGTATGAGCAGCGAGCAATACTCTTGAGGAATATGAAGGAGACCTGATGCCTGCTCAACATTGGCTGTATAATTTCTATGTGTTAAAATTATTCCTTTAGGATCAGCAGTCGTGCCGGAAGTGTAACAAATGTTTGCAGGATCACTCTCCAGAATAGAATGCCATCGTTCAATGAATTTATAGTTGTTTGTTTTTTGATATTCCTCTCCAATTTTATATAATGTGGAAAATTTCAGTTCATCGTCGTTGGTTGGATCGCCATCAAGAATAATAATCTTTTCTAATTCTGGAAGATCATTTTCTATCGATCGAATCTTATGTACGTGACCGCCGGATACAATGACCATCCGCGCACCGGAATGTAACAGACGAAACTTAAGATCAGTCAGTTCATCTAGTTTTACGGAAATTGGCACATTGATAGCACCGGCATACAACATCCCCACTTCAGCAATCACCCAGTCATTCCTTCCTTCTGAGATCAATGCAATACGGTCACCTTTTTGAATACCAAGGCTCATCAATCCACACGCACACAAATAGATCTGCTCTCTTGCTTTTGCATAGGTAAGACCATTGTATGTATCAGATTTCTTTTCCCATAAAAGGATATTGGATGAGAATTTTTCACAACTTTGTTCGAGCAAATTCGGGATAGTTCGTTGGGGAGAGTTTTTCATAAGGGATTACATTCATTAAGTGGTTAATTTTGACTTTATGTACCGAGAATTTCGTGGAAAAGCAATTGGTTAAGTTTAAAAATAAAACAGGCGATGGAATTTGCCATCGCCTGAAAACAAATACAACTTTATACAATCAGATTATCGGTTTCCACCGCGATCTCTGCTTCTGTTATCTCGTCCGCCGCCATAACCACCTCCGTNNACAAAACCGCCCCGTCCGCCGCCGCCGCTTTTTCTGGTATCAGTTTTCGGTTTAGCTTCATTCACCGTTAATGCACGGCTCTTTAATTCTTTTCCATTGAGTCCGGTCATTGCAGCCTGCGCTTCAGCAGAATCCGGCATTTCGATAAAACCAAATCCTTTTGGCTCACCGCTGACTTTGTCTTTAATAATTGCAACAGTATCTACCTTGCCGAACGCTCCGAATGCTTCCTTCAAATCGTCTTCTGAAACTTCGCTCGATAAATTGCCTACATAAATGTTCACGGTATTCTCCTTTAGTATTGAAATAGTGTTGAACTTGTGCTGCCGTCTAAAGAAGTATTATTTCGATTTGCAGGAAAATAAATTTGTCTTTTCTCGGTAGCGATCGTTTACTTATACTAAGGTATCGAAGCCTTTGCAGAGAAGCAAATTGTTTTATTCTGTATGAAAATGCTATGTGTAGGTTAAAAGAAGAAAAGCGGAGTAAACAATAACATTGGCATTACAAAAGGAAAAAAGGCTTGATTTATGCGGATAGAAAGGGCTTGTTTACTATTGTTCCAAATACAAAGAGCACTCTCATTATTATGATATTGATTTTTTGATGAAATTCTAACAGCCATTCCTCAAACATTTTCAACGACTTCATTGAGATATCCTCTGCAATTTGCTGAGCCGCAGAGACAAACGACCAATCCACTATTGGCATCGTAGTCATAGTCAATCGTTAGTTCTTCATTATTCTGAATGTCGCGTGAGGCATAGAACAGTATTTTGTTTCCGGCAATTTCATAATGGCAGCTCGGGTCGCACGAATGATTAAAATATTTGGTGTGATTTCCTTTATCATAACCATCAATAGCGTGGTCATCGTTCAGCCAAAACGTATAAATGCCGGAACGATTCAAATCTTCTTCTCTTTTTATAGCTTCTTCAGCAGAAATTATCTCACCTTCATACTCTGCAATACAATGATCTTTGGAAATAAATTTGCTGGTAAAACAGCCTAAACGATTAATTGAAGATTCTTTAATAAATAAAAATTCGGGCATTGAACAGCTTTCTGTATTAATGATGATACAATATACAAGGTACTAGCCGCATTGGTACTATCAATTACCATTTATTGTGGCGGAGTATGAGCGATGAATTTATTACGAGAATTCGTTACGAATTGATGTGAATATCAAAAATATTCCATCATACCATCAACAGCATTAGTAACGGGAATTGGGAAATCGATAGATTCAAGGATCTGACGGGCGAGAAAAAGTTTGTTCTCCAGAAAAACATCCGTGTGCATCGGATCGTGATGCGTAATGATCCACCGTTTGACCTTTCCAAGTTTGCACAGCAAACATGCATTGGAGAGTGATGTGTGTCCCCAGCCGATCTTATTCGGGTATTCTTCATTCGTATATTGCGATTCGGAGATCATCACATCGGCGCCGGAAATGAATTGGATGAGATTGCTATAGAGTTCCAGTTGTTCAGAAGGGATCAGATCAACATCGGGAGCACCAAGATATCCTTTTAGAAATTCATTATCGGTGATATAGACAATTATTTTTCCGTTCAACGAAAATTTAAATCCGACTGCTGCACCCTGATGATGAACATAACACCAGTACATTGTAAGTGTCCCAACCGTTATCGGATTTTCTTTCATTTCACGAAACACGATCGTGCTCGGAAGATCTTGTAACTGCACAGGAAAATAATCCGCGTCCAACTGTCCGCTGAAGATCGAGCGAAGATCTTTTCCGAATCCGGAAGCTCCATAGACGGTCAGCGAAGTTCCTTGACGGTACGCCGGGACAAAGAACGGAAATCCCTGGATATGATCCCAATGAGTGTGTCCGATAAACAGATGAAGCGGACAATCTGGTTCAGCAATCAATTTCAATCCAAGTTCACGGATTCCCGTTCCGGCATCGATAATAACCGTTGTCTGTCCATCATTGATCTCAAAACATGGAGTGTTTCCGCCATGACCGATGAACGCTGCTCCGCTGACCGGGATCGAACCTCTTGTTCCCCAGAAACGGATATATGCTTTCGTACTGTCCAAAGAAACCGTAAAGTTTTTTTGCCGGTCTGCAGCCGACTCAGACGTTATTACTGAAGGTCGAGACACTAAAAAGTATTTACCGACCGTGGCAAGAAGTTCATCGTACGAGAA
>DMPG01000383.1 GCA_003456055.1 Bacteroidota bacterium
TTCCACATCCGGTTCGTGTAAATGGTCACGCCTATAACAAGCAAACATTCTCTGCGCAGGAACATTACAGCGACAGCAGCGTTGCGATCTTTATTCCAAAGAGATTCAAGCCAACTGCAAGAATAAATATCGTCATCTATTTTCATGGATGGAATAATAATATCGACAGTTCCTGCGCGCAATTTAAATTGATTGAACAATTCACCGAAGCAAAGAAGAATGCGGTCTTTGTCTTTCCGGAAGGTCCGAAGAATTCTCCTGATTCATTCGGCGGGCGAATGGAAGAGAAGGACGGATTGAAAAATCTTGTTGCCGATGTGATGAAGTTCTTGAAACAACAACAAAAAATAAGTTCAGAAAAAGTCGGAAAGATCATTCTTTCCGGACACAGCGGCGCGTATCGGGTCATTTCATATTGTTTGCTGCGGGGCGGATTGACAAAGAATATTTCTGATGTGATCCTTTTCGACGCTCTTTACGGAGAGACGGAAAAATATTCGTATTGGATCGATCATTACAAAGGACGATTCATCAATATCTACACGAATGACGGCGGAACAAAATATGAATCTGAAAGTTTAATGTCCGATCTGGATGGGTGGAAAATTCCATACCGTAGCAAAGAAGAAAAAGATGTAACAGAACTTGATCTGAAACAGAATCGTATTATGTTCATTCATTCGGAATTAACTCACAACGAAGTAATTTCATTCAATGATCAATTCCGCACGTTTCTTTCTACAAGTAAAATAGAAATGAGAATAAATTAAACACAAAAAAATATAATCCCCCTTGCAGCATTGTTTGTGTGTGGGCGAAGGGGGTAAGGAGGGATGTTAAAATATGTCGAAAAAATTAACTTCTAGAAAAGATTTACAATCTCTTTCCGTTCTTGGAAAAGATTCAGCTCCACAAAAGAAACTTGAAGTGTTTCCCAACCATCATAGCGATCGTAATTATATAATTACGTTAACAACAGACGAGTTTACGACGCTCGGTCCCGTCAATCGTCAGCCGGATTTTGCAACACTGGAGATCGAATATNNNTTCCGCAACGAAGAGACATTCTATGAGCATGTTGTTAATGTGATCCTTGATGATCTTGTTGCGGTGCTCAAGCCCCGTCAATGCCGAGTGACTGCGGCGTATGCGGTCCGTGGTGGTATTGCGATGACGGTGGAAACTGAATACAATCGTAAGAAATTATGATCACTGCATTCATTCCGCTGATCGATTTTGTCTTCAAAATAATTCTGTATTATTTTGCGCTCAAATTCCGAAAACTGGATCCCCGTTTGATAACGTGCGCAATGTGTGCAGGGGCATCAACAATAACAGGATTAATTCCATTCCCGGAAATGCTGCATCTGATGTTGACAATCGCTATTGCAGGTTTTTTTCTTGTGAAGAACACCGATACAGAAATATACCCCAACGGCATTTTCATTCCTTTGGTGGTAGAAGTTGTTGATGCCTTTGTTTTAAGTTATGCGCTGCTGCCGTTGATTGAATTACTCTGAAGAAATATCAAACGGATCTTATCTTTTCGTAAGTCTTTCAATAATATCTTTATGCTGCGGAAATTGCTTTATTAGTTCACTTCTTTTTGCTAATTCAAAATCGTCAAAATCAAATCCCGGTGCAACAACACAGCCCACCAGCACAAACGATTCGGGTTCATCTACTGTTCCGCCAAACCAATTTCCATGGGAAACCATTGCGTACGGAAATTCTCCAGCATCAAGATTTTTTCCTATTAGATGTTTTGTATAATTTCCTTTTGGATCAATTGAATGGATCGTCAACGCGCTGCCGTCGATATGAAACCATTGTTCGTCAGAATCCAATCGATGCATCGAAGAAAAATCACCGCTCTCTAATAAATAATATATTGCAGTTGAATACGCCCGTCCTCCGCTGAATCGTACTGGAAGATTAGGCTGAGAGACGATCCCTTCTGCGCGGTAAATTTCTTTAAAATATCCCCCTTCGGGATGAGGTTGTAATTCTAAACGTTTGATCCAATCTTTCCCAGTAAAATTCATGATGCATAACTCATAATGTATAATGGTTTTATTTTCGGCTTTTGGCAGTCAATATTGAACGCTTTAGAAGTTTTATAATCTCCTCGGCTTCAGAATAAATTGAAAAAAATTCTAATTCTGTCAGATAAGAAGTTTCCTTAAGAAGTTCCAGCCAATATAACGTTTCGTCAATCTCTTTTTGACTTATCGATAATTTGTGAATGAAATCTGCCTTTGATTCTGCGCTATTTGCTTCACGTACATTTGCTCCAACCGATGTTCCTGATCGAAGCAATTGTTTGCTCAGAATAAATTCCTTTTTCTGTTCAGCCAGATATTTGTAGAGATTTATTATTCTAACTGCAAATGCAAACGATTTATCTCGTAAAATATTTTCTTTTTTGCTTTCCATTATACATTATGAACTTATCATTATGCATTAATGTCTACACCGCCCCAATCAACACATTGATCGCTGTTGTATTTACAATATCATCAACGGAACACCCGCGTGAAAGGTCGAACGCTGGTTTTTTCAATCCTTGAACGATCGGACCGATGGCTTCCGCGCCGCCAAGACGTTGAGCAAGTTTGTATCCGATATTTCCTGCATCAAGATCCGGAAACACGAGAACATTTGCAGTCCCGGCAACAGTGCTTCCCGGCGCTTTTGATGCGCCGACTTTTGGAACGATCGCTGCATCAAGCTGCATTTCGCCGTCG
>DMPG01000341.1:0-665 GCA_003456055.1 Bacteroidota bacterium
TGGTTGCGACCGATGTTGCATCACGCGGACTTCACGTCGATGCAATCTCTCACGTGATCAATTACAACATGCCGCAGGATGCGGAAGAATTCGTTCATCGTATCGGCCGCACCGGCCGTGCAGGTGCGACCGGAATTGCCATTAGTTTTGCCGATGAAGAAGATTCATATGAGATTCCGAAGCTGGAAGAATTTATGAAACGGAAGATCGAATGCATCTATCCCGATGAAACATTGCTAACACCGGTAACTGAAATATTTCCGCGAAAAGAAATGAAAAAAGAAAGACCGTCCGGTATCCGTACCGGAAGCAGGGGAAAACGACCGGGAAATTTTAAACGACCGCCAAGAAAGCCGTCATAACAAGTTTGAATAATTAACGATAATGAAAGAATAAAAAATTCCCCATGTACAATGGGGAATTTTAGTTTGTATCGCTTTTTATATTTTTTATGGTTCTGTTTTAACTTCTTTATTCTCTTTAGATAGGAACGTATACATTGCCGGAATAACAAACAGCGTCAGCGCAAGCGAGAAGAACAACCCGCCTATTACAACAATTCCCATCGATACCCGACTTTTTGCACCGCCGCCGAGCGCAAGCGCAATCGGCAGCGCCCCAAGCATTGTTGCGAGCGAGGTCATCAAGATCGGTCGGAAGCGTGA
>DMPG01000341.1:718-15790 GCA_003456055.1 Bacteroidota bacterium
ATAATGCCGATCTCGCTGAAGATGTTCAGCGTTTTACCGAAGATCCATAACGAAAGAACTGCTCCTGCTAATGCCAGAGGAACGGTCAACATAATTGTGAATGGATCAATGAAACTTTCGAATTGTGCCGCAAGCACAAGATAGATCAGCACCAGCGCAAGAAGAAAAGCAAAAATAATATTGGATGAGCTTTCCGCGTAATCGCGTGAGGGACCGCTGAGCGCCGTTGTAAATGATTCATCAAGAATTCGTTTCGCGATACGATCCATTTCTGCAATACCGTCACCGATCGTTTTTCCCGGAGCAAGTCCGGCAGAAACTGTTGCCGATTTGAAACGATTAAAGTGGTACAATTGCGGCGGTGCGCTTTGTTCTCTTAACTGAATAAGATTGTCAAGCTGTATCAACTGTCCCGCATTGTTGCGGACATACAGCGATGTAAGATCCAGCGGTTCATCTCGGTCTGAACGATTCACTTGTCCAATCACCTGATATTGGAATCCGTTCATTTCAAAATATGAGAACCGCTGACCGCTGAACGCAAGCTGCAGCGTCTGTGCGATATCGATAACAGAAACCCCAAGTGTTCTTGCACGGTCGCGGTCGATCGTCAGATCGATCTGCGGTTTATTGAATTTCAGATTTACATCCGCACCTTGAAAGATGCTGCTTTTGTTCACCTCGTCCATGAAGAGCGGGAGCATTTGTCGTATCTTTTCAAATTGCTGATTCTGAAGAACGTACTGCACGGGAAATCCTCCCCGCCCACCACCGCCGGCAGTAATTGTTTGTTCTTGAAACGCAAATACCCGAGCTTCGGTCATTGGTCGCGTCTTAACCGATACATAATCTGCGAGTTGCTGCTGTGTTCGTTTTCGCTCGGAAGGATCAACAAGCATCATGCGAACAAATCCGGTATTAACGGCACCGGAACCTGCAAATCCGGGAGCGGTAACGCTTAGCGCAATTCGTTTTTCGGGGATAGAATCATTGATCATCGTAACAATTTTATCAATAAATGCATCGGTGTATTCGAACGACGCACCTTCGGGGGCAGTGATGGACAATCGAAGAAAACTCCTGTCGTCTAGAGGAGCGAGCTCCGTCTGAAGCGTGGAACCAATCAACGCGATAATTGCAATAGAAGCTCCAACAATTGCAGTGGCTATCCAGCGGTGATTCATAAATCGCGCAAGGAGAGACTCATACACCAAATTCATTTTTACAAAGAATGGTTCCGTGACCACATAGAATCGGCTGTGCGATTGTTTTTTTCTGATCATTCGTGCGTTCAGCATTGGGGTGAGGGAAAGAGAAACAAATGCAGAGATCAGTACCGCGCCGGCAATGACAATACCAAACTCTCGAAACAATCTTCCGACAAATCCTTGTAAGAAAATAATGGGGAGAAACACCGCGGCAAGAGTAATGGAAGTTGAAATGACAACAAAAAAAATCTCTTTGGAGCCGACATAGGCGGCCTGTACCGGAGGAAATCCCGCCTCTACTTTTTTAAAGATATTTTCTGTAACTACAATGCCATCATCAACAACAAGCCCTGTTGCAAGAACAATAGCAAGTAGAGAGAGAACGTTAATTGAGAATCCCATCAAATACATGATAAAGAATGCTCCAATAAGCGAAACGGGAATATCGATCAGCGGACGGAACGCGATCAGCCAATCGCGGAAGAACAGATAGATAATGAACACAACAAGAAGGATCGCAATGAATATTGTCTCTTGAACTTCTGCAATGGAAAGTTTGATGAATCGTGTATTGTCCATCGCAATATCAAGTTTCACGTCTTCCGGAAGATCTTTTTTTATTTGTTCGAGTCGTTTGTAGAAAAGATCTGCGATCTCAACATAATTGCTTCCCGGCTGCGGAATGACCGCAACACCAACCATCGGCGTACCGGACTGTTTTAAAATTGTCTCTTCGTTTTCCGGACCAAGATTGGCAAAACCAATATCGCTGAACCGCACAATCTTTGTCCCATCGGACTTGACGATAAGATTGTTGAACTCTTCAACCGTCTTCATTCTTCCTTTGGTATTGACGATCAATTCGGTTTGATTTCCTGCAATTTTTCCCGAAGGGAGTTCAACATTTTCCTTTGTCAAGGCACTCCGCACATCCAGTGCCGTTAATCCGTATGCGGCAAGTTTTGCCGGATTCATCCACAGACGCATTGAATATCGTTTCTGTCCCCAAATTTGTGTTGCGCTGACACCGGGAATTGTTTGAAGATTCTGCGCAATTACATTCTCTGCAAAATCACTTAACTCAAGATGGTTTCGTGTGTCGCTTTGAACGGTGAGAGAAATAATTGCATCGGCATTGGCATCGGCTTTCGTAACGACCGGCGGAGCATCAATATCCTGTGGAAGCTGCCGCGTAGCGCCGGAAACTTTATCGCGCACATCATTGGCCGCCGCTTCAAGATCGGTATCAAGATTGAACTCAACGGTAATATTGCTGCTTCCTTGGCTGCTGCTGGATGAGATATTACGGACACCGGCAATACCATTAATCGCTTTTTCCAGCGGTTCGGTGATCTGCGATTCGATCACATCGGCATTCGCACCAACATAACTTGTCCGCACACTGACGATTGGCGGATCGATAGCGGGATATTCGCGAACACCAAGAAATTCAAAACCAATAATGCCAAAGAGAA
Source organism: Bacteroidota bacterium (assembly GCA_003456055.1). Lineage (GTDB taxonomy): Bacteria > Bacteroidota > Ignavibacteria > UBA10030 > UBA8401 > UBA8401. The sequence continues at coordinate 3,402 of DMPG01000341.1, forward strand.
TGATCACCAACGACATAACAATGGCAAGAACAGGACGATCTATACTGACGGATGCAAGACTCATTGTTTCTTCTTAAAGGTTTAAATAAAATCAAAATGGTACCATCATTTGAGTTTTGTGATTGGGGTTTCATTAATCATTAACTTCCAATCCCAAAACCTCAAACCAATCCCGCTCACTTCACCATCACATTCACCGGCATTCCCGATCGAAGCTGCATAATTCCTGTCGTGATCACCGTGTCACCAGCTGCGATTCCATCCAAGATCTGAACATAGGAAGCATTGCGAACTCCTGTTTTCACCGGCATTGAAACTGCAACACCATTTTTTCGGACGAACACCGTTTGCCCTTTTAGAACAGGAATAACTGACTGTGAGGGAACCATGATTGCATCGCTGATTTTTTTGAGTTTTAATTCAATTTGAACATAAGAACCGGGAAAGATCGTTTCGGATTTATTATCGCACAATGCACGTAATTGAAGCGTTCGTGTTGCTGCATCAATCTTTGGTTCGATGGCGTAGAGTTTTCCCATGAACTGCTGTTTTGTTTCTTCGCTGTTGAACTGAACAATAGCGCCTACAGCAACCTTATCCGAATATTTTTCAGGTATGGAAAAATCAACTTTGAGCTGGCTGATCTTTTGGATCGAAGCAATGCGTGTTGTTGAAGAAACATAACTTCCTTCACTCACATACCGTAATCCAATTCTTCCTTCGAACGGTGCTCGTATCTCTCTCTTTCGGATCGACGCAACAAGATTTTCCCGATCAGCTTTAAGCGTGTTGACTTGATTAACGGAAATATCATATTGTTCTTTACTGATGCCGTTGATCTCAAACAATTGTTTCTGCCGCTTCTCTTGTTCCGATGCAAGTTGAATTTGAAGTTGTGTCTTTTTCAGCTGCGCCTGAAGATCGTCGTCATTGATTTTCACCAACAGATCGTTCTTATTAACACGTGCCCCTTCTTCGAATGATATTTTTTCGATTCGTCCGGCTGCTTCTGCAACAAAATCAACCGATTCTGATGCAAGGACTGTTCCTGACGAGCGGACGATATTGTCCAACTCTTGCGGCTTGATCACTACGCCGTTGACAGTTAATGCAGCCGTTTGTGCCGATGGACGGGGAATGGCATCCTGGTTTTTTGAACCGCATGAAGAAATAAGCAATATGCTTATGAAAAGTACACAAAGAGAGAATAGAGATATGAATTTCATCATAAAATATTGGAAAGTTTCATTGTTAGACATTCGAGTAACGCTGCTTGTTTAATATACTATTATTCTAGAACAGTGTGAAGAGAGAAAGTGGTTCCGTGTGCTCCGTTTTTTTTCAATTGTCTCTCGTTGCATTGAGAAATTTCTTTCGTTACTTTTCATCCGTATTCAATCACCAATCGTTTACAAAATATCTATGAAAAAATATTTCTTTCTCATTGTTCTTACGCTTTCTTTGTTTGCTCAGCAGCCTACACCGTTTTCACAAGAAACCTCCCGCACTTCTGAAGAATGGGTGAAAAAAGGAATCATCTACGAAATTTATCCGCGCGCTTTTTCTAAGGAGGGAAACTTTGCCGGAATCGAAAAGCGTCTTCCCGAATTGAAAAAGCTTGGGGTTACCACATTATGGCTAATGCCGATCCATCCTGTGGGAATTGAAAAACGAAAAGGGAGTCTCGGATCACCATATTCGATCAAAGATTATTATGGTATCAATCCTGAATTTGGAAATCTAGATGATTTCAAACGATTGGTCAATAAATCGCACGAACTTGGATTCAAGATCATCATTGATCTGGTTGCAAATCATACATCGTGGGACAGCAAGATGTTTGTTGAACATCCTGAATGGTTCACAAAAGATTCTACGGGAAAATTCATTCCTCCTGTTGCCGATTGGTCCGATGTTATCGATCTGAATTACGATAATAAGGAAATGCGCCGGTATATGATCGAGATGTTAAAATATTGGGTGCGGGATATTGGTCTTGACGGATTCCGATGTGACGTTGCGGAAATGGTTCCGACCGATTTTTGGAATGATGTCCGCGCCGCTCTCGATTCCATTAAACCGATCCTCATGCTCTCTGAAGGACAGTGGCCGGAACATCACGTGAAGGCGTTCGATCTAACCTATTCCTGGAATTTCTATGGAACGATGAAAGATGTTGCTGATGGGAAAAAACCTGCAACGGAATTAGATTCTATTCTTGTTCGCGAAGCTTCCGTCTACCCAAAGAATTCTATCCGCATGCGTTTCAGTTCAAATCATGACGAGAACGCTTGGGATATGCCTGATGTTCAACGGTTCGGTACAGAGGGAGCAAAGCTTGCTGCGGTTTTGGTCAACACGTTTCCCGGTTCACCGCTGATCTATAACGGGCAGGAAGTGGGGAACAATATTAAACTCGGATTATTCGAAAAATTCGAGATCGATTGGACCAAAAAAAATATCTACACGCAATTCTATCAAAAACTGTTCGAGATCAGAAAGAATAATTCTTCTCTTGCCGTCGGTGATTATCAAAGCGTTAAGAATAATCGCGCTGATCAAATTTATACATTCATACGAACAGATGGGAAAAACACTGTGCTTGCAGCATTCAATTTTTCCAACGGAGAACGAACTGCTCAGCTCGAACTTCCCAAAATATTTTCATCATTGAAATTCACCAATGCGTTCACCGGAAAAGAGGTCGCGTATAAAAACGTACAAAAGATCACTCTGCCGAAATTCGGTTATAGAGTATTTATTGTGGAATAATTAACCAAGGTGCCGCTCGCTTTTAAAATGAGTGGCGCTTACCGTAGGACACGCAATGAAACCAGAACGCCTTATCTCACTCGATGCATTCCGCGGATTTACCATTGCGGGAATGATCCTTGTCAACAACCCCGGTTCGTGGGGACATATTTATCCGCAGCTTGCTCATGCCTCGTGGCACGGATGGACTTTCACCGATTTTATCTTTCCCTTCTTTCTTTGGATTGTCGGTGTTTCGATGACATTTTCGTTTGCCGTGCGAAGGACAAAAGGAGACAATAACAAAAAACTGATCCTTGGTGTTCTCAGACGTTCTGCAATTATTTTCGGACTTGGACTTTTCCTCACCGGATTTCCGTTTGGATTGCTATGGGGTCATAATTTCAACATTGATACTATCCGTATTCCCGGGGTGCTACAGCGTATTGCGATCTGTTATTTGATTGCATCGTTCATGTATTTATACCTCAGCCTTCGTGCACAAATTATTGCTATTGGTGTATTATTTATCTCATACACAATGATGATGTTCTATATACCAATCCCTGAATTCGGTGCGGGCTTGTTTGAAAAGGGAAAGAACTTCGCATCATATATCGATTCTATTCTGCTAACCGGGCATATGTGGAGTGCATCAAAAACGTGGGATCCGGAAGGAATCATCAGTACTATCCCGGCTATTGCATCAACATTATTTGGTGCGCTTGTGGGTGATTATCTTCGAACTTCGGAACATTCAAAGATTGAAAAATCGACTTGGCTTTTTACTTTTGGAGCGGGATTCCTTTTACTTGGAACTATTTTTGATATGTGGATGCCGATCAACAAAAGCCTCTGGACTGTTTCCTACACGATCTTTATGGCAGGATGGGCAATGTGCATCTTCGGCATCTTTTATTTTCTGATCGACGCAAAAGGAATTAAAAGGTGGGCGTACCCATTAACCGTCTATGGAATGAATGCGATCTTTGTATTTGTCCTTTCCGGTGTTGCCGCACGGACAATGGGAATGTGGAAATGGAATGTTCAATTGAGCGATGGATCATATGCCGATGTTTCTATTAAAACCATCCTTACTCAAAACCTTTTCGATCCGTATTTTTCTGCGCTCAACGCATCGTTGATGCATGCGATCGTGTGGATCAGTGTAATGTACCTGGTCGTTTGGGTGATGTATAAGAAGAAATGGTTTGTGAAGGTGTAACAAAAGATCGTTAGACAACAGAATATCAGACAGTAGACTTTTCATATAAATAATTTGATTAAAGAAAATCAGAGTAAAAAAGATTATTCCATTCCGATGTCTAAAGCATCGGCAGCTTCTCTTCCGTTTGGTGTAATTGTGGTTGGGCAATTTTTGCTGTTCACCGCAGTTTGGGGCTTTGAAACGATCAAATCATCGAGCGATATTCTGCTGCCTTGGTATTTTTTTCCGCTCTTCGCTGTTGGAATAGTTCTGCATGAACTGATCCACGGATTATCGTGGATGCTTGGTGGAAGACTTTCCTTCAACCAAATGAAATTCGGCTTTCAGATTAAGACATTAACGCCGTACGCACATTGCACCGTTCCGATTCCAAAAAGCGCGTATGTTTTCGGAACACTCATGCCGGCGCTTATACTTGGCATTTTTCCTTTCCTGCTCTCCTTGATCAATGGTAATGGTTGGATTTTTCTTTTCGGCATTCTTTTTACATTTGCGGCAGTTGGAGATTTTCTTATCGTTTATCTTATCCGCAGTGTCTCTTGGACTGCCTTAGTAGAAGATCATCCTGAAAATGCCGGATGTTATGTCTATGAATCAGAAAAGATAGACTCTACCTCTAAAGCTGAGTCCATCTAAAGGTTATGGAACTTCTCATTATTATTATTGCTTCCGCCTTCGCTTCTCTTATTACACTTTTTTCCGGTTTCGGACTTGGAACAATTCTCACACCGGTCTTTGTATTATTTTTTCCAATTGAAATCGCAATAGCGTTGACCGGAATCGTGCATTTCTTAAATAATATTTTCAAATTTGTTTTGCTTGGCAAGCACGCACGGTGGAATGTTGTTGTTCAATTCGGGATTCCGTCAATGCTGGGGGCATTTTTTGGTGCAAAACTATTGCTGTCGTTGACAACATTTGCGCCGATCGGTTCCTATTATTTTTTAGGAAAAGAATTCTTTATTGAACCGGTCAAACTCATCATTGCGGTTGTGATGATCTGTTTTGCCTTCGCAGAAATACGCCCGGCACTGCAGTCGTTTACCCCGACAAACAAATCTCTTCCCGCGGGAGGATTGTTGAGCGGGTTCTTCGGCGGTTTTTCCGGACATCAGGGGGCACTGCGGAGCATCTTTTTGATCCGTTATGGATTATCAAAAGAGCAGTTTCTTGCAACGGGAATTGTTGTTGCGTGTCTTGTTGATTTTACAAGGTTGTCTCTCTATTCATCGCAACTGCTTTCGTCCTATGCCGTGCGGCATTGGGAATTTGTTGCCGCCGCGGTGATCTCTGCATTCATCGGAGCGTATGCCGGAAGTAAACTTTTAAAGAAAATTACTCTTGGGGTAGTTCAAAAAATTGTAGCGGTGATGCTGATTGCGATTGCATTTGGTTTAGGGTTGGGATTGATCTGATGAAAAAACTATTTCTTGTATTTCTGTTTTCAACTGCCGCGTACTCGCAGCATGATTCATTGTTTATTGCGGAACATCTTGCAATGGGAAATCCAAGTAACGCCGTCAGCAAAATATCTTCTCCCCGAAATTACTTAATGGTAAAACCGCAGTTCGTTCATTCCTACAATCGTTTTCNNTACGCTATATCCAAAATAACTTCTCCTGCCAATTATTTAATGATCAAACCGCAGTTTGTTCATTCCTATAATCGGTTCCATGGAATTCCAAACTGGGTTGCGTGGCATGTGGACAGCACATGGCTTGGAGAGATCAGGCGTTCAAATAATTTCCGCGCAGACAGCACTCTTCCCGGAAACTGGTATCACGTTAACGAAAAGAGTTATCGTAAAAGCGGATACGACCGCGGACATATGTGTCCTTCCGGTGACAGAACTAATAATCAACAAGATAATTCAGTAACTTTTTTAATGACCAATATGATTCCGCAAGCCCCGAACAATAATCAAGGTCCGTGGGCTGCGCTTGAAATTTATTGCCGTGACTTGGTAAAGCAGGGAAAAGAATTATACATTTATTGCGGCGGAAGCGGGGAGCAGGGATTCATCGACAGCGGCAGAGTTCTCGTTCCCGGGCTAACGTGGAAAACAATTCTTGTGTTGGATGCAGGTGTCAACGACATGAACCGTGTCACTTCTACAACACGAACAATCGCGGTAGTGATGCCGAATGATAATTCAGTTATCAGCAAACACGATGACTGGAAAATATTTCGTGTGAGTGTTGATTCGGTTGAGTCGCTTACCGGATTCGATTTTTTCTCTTCTATTCCAAAAGCAATCCAATCTATGATAGAAAAATCGGCCGACTTCCAGTAGTTTGCCGTATTGATGGGTGCAACAAACAAAAAGACTCGCAATATATCCGGGTCTTTTTGTTTGTTGGATGTTGTTCGGTTTAAAAATCAATTTCTCAATGGAAGTTTAAGAATAATTGTCGGCTGTAATTTGTCTTCCGCAAAGATCAACCCTTCGGCATTGAAGCTTCGCAGCTGGCTGTTCGCAATAAAATAAAATTCGTCGTTAATGATCACCCCTGTTGTCGGAAAATTAAACAACGGATTTCCCGACTCCAAAATCGTTGCACGCACTACTCTGTTCATCTCTTTGTTCAATTCAAACCGCATTACCCGTGTCTGCGGACCAGCATTGTTTTGAATAGCGATCACGTCGTTACCATAACAATACAAACCGTCTATTCCGGAAAGCGTTGTGTTCAATTTTGTCGGCAGTTGAACTCCATGGGTATCTGCAATGGTGATTCGTGTTATTCCGCTCCAATGTGCGACAAAAAGATATCGTTGATCCTGCGAAACAGCAATTCCATTTGGACGGAATATATCATTGCTTTGAATCCATAACCCTATTGTTTGTTTTGAAGGGACGATCTTATACACTGCAGATTGTTTTGTATCGGTAACAAATACGTTTCCGCCGACAACGACAAGATCGTTAAAAAAATGCTCAAGCGTATCATTCAATGAATATTGATGGATCAGTTTTTTTGTTTCAAGATTGTATTGGAACACTGCCGCTGTTGCCGGTTCATTCTTGTTTCCTAAACGTGCTTTGGGATGATTCAGCATTCCCGCGACCCATAATTGATTTCGCGCAGCATCCACTTTCATTCCAAACGTGCTGTATAATCCATCCTGCGCTTCTGTAAAAAGATCTCCGGTTGTTCCGTCTGAATTGATAAAGACGATCTTCCGTTTATGGACACTGCTGAGATACAATCGTTGCTGTCTCGGATCGTATGTTATTCCTTCCGGAATAAGATCTTTTTCATTGAGCGTGTATGCCAGATCGCTTGAAATAATCTCTTTGCTTTTCTTTACACGCGCTGTGATATCGTTAAGAAGAGAATGTTTCCAGATATTCATGAAACCGCTGTCGTTCGCTACATCATAATCAACGCCAATGATAGAAATATCGTCAAGCAATTCGATGCTTCTTATTTTTTTGCCGTTCATTGCAAATGCTTTTGCAAGATTTACCATGATCAACGGATGCTTAGGGGCAAGCGTATGCGCCTGCTGCGCAAGTTGTAGAAATGTAGCGGTATCTTTTTCTGAGAGTTTCTTCAACGACTGCTGATACACTTCCCATGCATTTTGAGAAAATGCGGTCGTAGTGAAGAGACAAAGCAGCGCTAACGATATTTTTACCTTTTCATTCATTGTATCGAATTAAGTAATTATTGATGATGGTATTTTGTTGACAATATACACAACCAAACGTTTAACGCAAACAGAGAATTACAAAACATAGCTTAGTCATTTTATATTGAGTATTAAACCTTGCCAAGGTTATTCACAATATTTATAAAACCTTCGCAAGGTTTCTGTATTCTTATGAATCAACTATTTACCTCCACAGTGCGGTTACCAAAATTTGTGCGAGAATAATTTTGGTGATCATTGACGCGGGATAGACCATGGCGTAATGCATATTCGGCTGATCGTTTTGCGCCTGCATATTTGCGTATGCAAGGTACGCCGGCTGTGTTCCCAATCCGCTCATCACGCCCATCACTGCAGACATCGGCAAGCGAAGATATTTATATCCGAGCATGATTGTCAATACTGTTGCGACGGTGGTAATAATTGCACCCGCGGCAAGATACTCGAATCCGCCCGATTGAAACGTCGCGCCGAATCCGTCTCCTGCTTTCGTTCCGATACCGGCAAGAAAAAAGACAAGTCCGATCTGCCGCAGCACAAGGTTTGCGCTGTACGGCATTGTCCACGTAACGGAACCGGTGCGCTGCAGCCGCCCGAGAATGAGCGACACCACCAGCGGTCCTCCTGCAAATCCTAATTTAAATGTTGAACCGTTCGGAAGCGGGATTGACATCATACCGACAAAAACACCAATGACGATACCGAGCGAGATAGAGAGAAAATCGGTCTCGGAGATCGCTTTCATCGAATCGCCGAAAAATTTTGTAACGCGCTGAATGTTGTCATGGCGTGTCACCACGCGAACACGGTCGCCGAGTTCCAGCCGCGTATCGGGAGAAGGAACAAAATCAATATCGCCGCGGCGGATGCGGGTGATGGCGGCACCGAATTCTTTTTCCAGATGCAGTTCGTTGATCTGTCTGCCGACAGTCTCTTCGCTGGAAACGAACATCCGGCGGTATTCAAATCCGGCATTGTCGAGCGATACCTGTTCAATGGAAAGTTCTCCAATGAACACTTTTGCACGCTCCAATTCATCGGGTGTGCCGACAGCAACAAGCTGATCTCCCAGTTGAAAAATAGTTTCCGGGAGGATAATGTTGATCTCATTTCCCCGTTTGTACCTGCTCAGCACAAAGCGGCGCTGAACGATCAGTTTCAACACATCGCTGGCAGATTTGCCGATAATGGCAGGATTGGTCGCGCGGAATGTCTGCACTTGAATTGAACCGACACCTGTTTCCTTCATCCGGTCTGCTTCTTCCTTCACAAAATCGATCTTATAGATCTTGATGAAAAGATATGTCCACAAAATTAGGCCGAGCACGCCGAACGGATAAGTAAGTCCGTAGGTGATGACGGGAGCATTGATCAATTGATTGCGCAATGCTTCGGGATGCTGCGCTGTGAATGATTTTACCGCTTCGACGGACGCCGCAAGCGCAGGAGTATTGGTAAGTGCGCCGCAGAACAGACCGGCGGCATGCGGTGCGCCGATGGAAAAGAAGTACGTAATAACCGCCGTTGCTCCCGCAGAAATAATCAGTATGCCGATAACGAACAGATTTGTTTTAAGACTTTTTTGGTTGAACGATGAAAAGAAACTTGGTCCCGACTGCAGACCGACGGAATAGACAAAGAGTACAAGCCCGACGATATAGATCTCTTCCGGCAATGAAAGCTGTTTATCCAGCGCGCCAAACGCAATACCCACAAACAGCACCGCCGCAACGCCAAGACTGAATCCGTAAATTTTGATCTGGCCGAGAAGATAGCCGATGCCGATCACTGAGAATAACAGAAGTAATTTATTATGAGCAAGAAGTGATATGAATGATTCCATAATGATACGCGAAGTAATAGATAAGAGGAAAATAAATGATTACGGTGTAAATATACGGAGAAATGATGCGGGAAAAAACGGTTGAAGATTATAAATCATTAATCATGCGTTCTAACAACCATGTTGCGTATAACATCTTAAAATGGTAAAATAGGCAGACATTTCTAGAGAAAAAATGAAGGCCAAAATTTTAAACGTACTCTTGGTCCTTACTTCTCTTCTGGGATATTTAGAATGGGGAAAGGACAACAAACAATTTTTGTTTCAAGCCGAAGCGGAAATACTATCTAAACTGTTCAACGATCCAACTTCTGTCATTCATCCGTTTACAATACTCCCTTTGGCGGGACAAATACTATTGTTAATAACGCTGCTTCAAAAGAGTCCTAATAAAATATTGACGTTTATTGGAATCGGAGGAATAGGTCTTTTGCTGGGATTAATGTTTGTTATTGGTTTGATAAGTTTAAATTTCAAAATTTTATGTTCAACAATCCCTTTTTTAGCGCTCGGGTTTGTAACCATTCGACATCATTGGAAAACAACTAGAAACCATTTAAAAAACACGTAATCGGTGTCAGTCATCTCGTCCTAAACTCTTTTTAGAAACGCACCTATTTTAAAACTCCATTTCTTGAATTGCGAATTAGTTCTACACAAATAATATAATGATGGATACTCAAATGAAAGCAGTTGTTTACACAAAATATGGTCCACCAGAAGTTCTTCAGCTAAAAGAAGTTCAAAAGCCAACACCCAAGGAGAACGAGGTTCTCATAAAAATCCATGCAACAACCGTCAATAGAACAGACTGCGGATTTCGCAAACCTGAGTATCCTATTATTATCCGACCGATCCACGGACTCATTAAACCTAAAAAAACGATACTGGGGAGTGAACTGGCGGGAGAGATTGAAGCAATTGGAAAAGATGTAAAATCATTTAAACCGGGAGACAAAGTTTTTGGATTAAGCACGTACAATTTTGGAGCACATGCGGAATACATCTGTCTGCCTGAAACCGGTTCAATCACAACAGTGCCGGTCAATATGTCTTACGATGAAGCGGCCGCAGTTTGCGACGGATTGTTTTTGGCAATGAATCTCATACGAAAAATAGATTTTACGAACAAACCTGAGATCCTCGTCAATGGCGCCACCGGATCTATTGGATCTGCCTGTCTGCAGCTTGCAAAACATTATGGCGCAAAAAAAATTACAGCGGTATGCAACACTCAAAATTTTGAATTAGTAAAATCTCTCGGTGCCGATGATGTCATTGATTATACAAAAGAAGATTTTACGAATAACGGTCAATTGTATGATGTTGTTCTTGATGCCGTTGGTAAAAGTTCTTTCTTTCGATGCAGAAAATTGCTGAAACCAAACGGGGTGTACCTTTCAACGGAGCTTGGTTACTTAATGCAGAATATTTTTTTGGCATTGATAACACCAATCATCGGCGGAAAACGGGTGAAGTTTCCGATTCCAAAAGACTCCAAAGAAGATGTCGTTCTTTTCAAAGAGCTGATTGAAGCTGGACATTATAAAGCGGTTATCGATAGAATATATCCGTTGGAAAAAATAATTGAAGCCGTTAAATATGTTGAAACGGGTCAGAAAATAGGAAATGTTGTAATCTCTTTGGGGGATAATGAATAACCTTGCGAAGGTTATTCATTATTTCTTCTCTGCCGCAACCAACAATCCTGTTCCTGTTGTATTCGTTGAGTTAAAATCAATCCACATTAAGATCAACGAGAACCACAGCGTGAGTAAATAATAGAACGGAAGAACGATAAAGAACGCTTTGCTCGCATTCACCATCAGCAGAGGATACTTCACAACCAAACGCCACGCAAATGTCCCAACCGGTCCATACGAATATTTTGTATAAAGAACGGTAAATCCTGCGTTCTGTAATTTTGTTTTGATATCATTCACATCATATCCATCCCGTGCATGTTCTTCAACAAAACTTTTATCTCCCTCTTGATGAACATCCGAGCCGCCAAGATTGGACGGGGTGTGGATCAATAATCGTCCGCCTCTTTTCATTGCCGCAAAAAAATTCTGAAAGACCTGCACATCATCCGCAATATGTTCCATCACGTCTACCGAAAGAATAAAATCAAATCGATCCTTATGTGTGGGAACGGTAAGATCTTCAACGCCAAAGTTCACATTCGATATGCCAGCCGTAGAAAAGAATTGCTTACAGTCTTCGATATAATCTTCTTTCACATCGATCGCATGGATATTTACTGTTGGGAAAGTCTTCGCTATGAAATATGAATATTGTCCGAATCCGCTCCCAGCATCGAACAGACTAAAGGATTCTTTCTTGCCGGAAAGTAATTCGCGCAGTGCTCGTTTTACATACCACGTTCGTAAAAACATCACACCAAGAATCCAATAGAAGAACTTTCGGAGGATCGGTGCTTTCTTTGCAACATCGCCTATAACATTTTTAATCGGATCGTACTGCATAGTTTGAATTATGAATTATGAATTATGAAAATCTCCGAACAGAGTTCATCCCTCATAATTCATCCTTGTTAAATTAATTGTTCATTGTTAATTGTTCTATTGCATCCACCATCGCATCCCACGTATATTTTTTCCGCTCTTCCGATGCTCCGGCGGTCAGTGTTGCTTCCATCTGTTCGTTGTAAAATCGTACGATCGCTTCTGCCAGCGCGTTCGGATCATTCGGCGGCACGATCAATCCAGATTTTTCATTGATCACCACTTCCGGAAGTGCACCGACATTTGTCGCAATGATCGGAGATGAAAAGAAATAAGCGATCTGCGCTATCGCACTTTGTGTTGCCGAGATATACGGCTGTACCACAACATCCGCTGCTGAAAAGAAGATATGCACTTTTTCGTTAGGAATATAATCCGAAAA
>DMPG01000341.1:15795-31583 GCA_003456055.1 Bacteroidota bacterium
TCGCCGTAATATTCTCCGCAGACCAAAAGGCGGATGTTCATTTTTTGTTGTACAATTTTCATTGCATCGATCAGAACATGTAATCCTTTGTATGGACGAATGTAGCCAAAAAACATGATCACTTTTTCATCGGTGATGTTTAATTGTTTGCGGGCTTCCGCTTTTGGAATACGGTTGTGAAACAGATCGAACATTGGAAGTGCGACACGTTTATATTTTGCTTCTGGAAGAAGAGATAACAGATCTTTTTCCACCGAAGCGGACTGAGCGATAAAATAATCGGTAAATCTAATGAGCCAGCGAGTGAAAAATATATCACCGGGGCGCTTTTCATGCGGTATCAAATTGTGAAGAATTGTCAGTGTTTTTGTCTTTTTTGTTCGAAGTAATGCATGAAGTGTTCCTGAGCTTGGAGCAAGGAATGGAATCCAAAATGTTGATATCACAAGATCGGCATTGTGTTTCCGCAATCGTAATCCTTGTGCAATCCAGTTAAACGGATTGATAGAATCGATCAGTGCCGTGCTTGGAACAGGAATTCCGGCATCACCGCTTTCTTCCTGCGTCTTTCCCGGGAACAATATCTTTGGGTATTGGCGTGTGAACGAAATGACGGAAACATCATGTCCTCGTTTTGTCAGGTGTGTGTATAGCATTGCAATAAAATGCGCCATTCCGCCGCGAAGAGGATACGAAGGACCGAAAAGAAGGATTTTCATGGCTGATTACACAACATAAATATGCGTCAAATAAATAATTGGAATTTTTAACCGCTTGAAAAAAAGATGCCGAACCAAGTTCGGCATTCTGATGCAAATAATTTCAGAACTTCTCGTTAATTTATCTCTTCCTTAATAGAATATTCCCGTTCCATCTGCTGATTGCGCGTAATGAGTTCACCAAGAAGTCCCATTGAAACGAACTGTACTCCAACAATGATCATGATTAACGCAACAATAAAGAGAGGACGGTTGCTCAGCGGTTGACCATTGAAATATTTCTCATACGCTAACCACAAACTGATAAAGAGACCTGCAATGGATGAAACTATTCCCCATCCGCCAAACAAATGAAGGGGACGTGATACGTATCGGGTTGTGAACACAACGGTCAACAAATCCAAAAAACCGCGCGAGTATCTCGCCATACCAAACTTCGTTTTTCCAAATTTACGCGGACGATGATTAACAACTGTTTCGCCGACTTTGAATCCCAGCCAATGAGCAAGTGCGGGAATGTAACGATGTAATTCGCCGTACACATTAACACTTTTTACAACATCGTTTTTATATCCCTTCAATCCGCAATTGAAATCATGGATGTTGATACCTGTTACTTTTGCGGTAACAAAATTAAAAAATTTTGAAGGAATGGTTTTGCCAAGCGGATCTTTTCTTTTTTTCTTCCATCCGGAAACAACATCGAGTCCCCCTTTAAGTTCGCGTATAATATTGGGGATTTCTGCGGGATCATCTTGAAGATCTGCATCCATTGTAACAACAAAGTCACCTTGTGCTTTTTGAAAACCGACTGCAAGCGCCGCACTTTTACCGTAGTTTCTGCGGAATCGTACTGCTTTCACACGGTTGTTGCGCTGGCGAAGTTCGCGAAGCACTTTGAAGGAGTTATCCGTAGAACCATCGTCCACAAAGATCAACTCGTAATTACCGCCGATGCGTGACAAAACATTCTTCAGCTGTTCGTGAAGTTCGCGGAGCGACTCTTCTTCGTTCAACAATGGAATAATAACTGAAACAAGCGTATTTCTAGTTTGAGGTTGAGATTGTTGCTGGGGCCGGGGTTGTTTTTGCTGTCGCTGTTGTGGTGGCCTCTGTGGTTGTTTTTGTTGCTGTTGAGGTTGAGACTGAGATTGCTTTTCCTCAACAACCTCTGGAAAAATTGACGCAGGTAATTCGTCTGCCTTTTCCAATGATGGAAATTCTGATTCCGGTTTTCGCTGCGGGCGAGGATATTTTCCCCGAAAATTTTTTCGGCGAAACGGATTTTCCCGTTTCGGGTTGTTGTTAGGCTGTTCTGATGACGATTCTGGGGTTTGTTCTGGAGTCTCTTCTGCCATACGCTCAATAAAAAAATTGTGTCATTACGAGGGTTCACGATATTTATTTATCGGAACGACGGTGCAAACTGTTTGCGCGTCGATGTTTTTATCTCGAAATAACAGAAAGTTGAATAAAATGTTGACTCAAAGTAGCATAAAACGAAGTAAAATGCAATGCGGTATTATGCGCGAATTTGGTTGATGATGTTGTCGAGATATTTTTCCATTCGATTTAAAAACACAATATACGCATTCATCCAATCAACCGGTGTCACCGGTTTTTTTCCAATGCAATCATTAAAGATCTTTTGAATGCTCTGTGCAAGACGATGTTTACCTTCTTCAACGACCATTTCAAGGTCAGAATGATAAAAAGAGTGGATCTGTTGTAGATCGATCGGTAATTTTGAGTCGACTCTTGCTTTTTGAAATAACGGGTGTTCAATTTTCCGCACATCGCTCGTTTCATAGATCAGCAGATTCCACATATCCATTACGATCTTAAAATCATTCTCATTCTGACAATCATGCTCCGGAAGAATTGAAGAATATTTCTGTGTTTCAACGGTTGTTTTATAGAGCGGGAGCGCTCCAAGATATTGTGTGATGAGATTAATCATATCGCGATGAGCAAGAACTCGTAACGCCGCGAGTCGAATTTCAGCTTTAAGTTTTTTATCGGTTGCTGCAATAGAGTTGACCGGTGCATTCTTTGATGAATCAAGAGTTGATTGTTTAGATTGTTCAAGCGCAAGTGTATACTCGGATTGCTTCTTTTCTCTTTCGCTGCTAAAGATTACTTTTTGACGGAGTCCATGCGGAAGATCATCAAACCGACGAACAGCGCTGACTATTGCTGCTTCATTTTCACGAATTGGAACTATTTTTTCCAGCAACGCAGAAACAAATCTTCCTTTGTACTTATTTTTAAAATGAGCAACGTCTGCAACAATATACAGGTCGTCAGTAACGGTTGAAAAAAGCGTGTTGAACATATCGGCAATCTGTACCAGTCCAACCTTTTTATCATCCAACGAACGCAATGTAAAATCTATACCGGCAACTGTAAGATCAAAAATAACCGCACGCTTTGAGCATAATCGAATTGAACCGAGCGATGCAATCTCAACCTCACCAAACTGATGTGCTTTCAAATGTTCCCTCAAGAACAATGGCTGTCCGCTCGGTGGTGTAACGATCAAAATATCGGTAAGGGTGATTGTCCCGCTCAACAACGCATGTTTTATACAATCAACAACCCGTTTTGCGCTCACTTCGTTGAATGGAAGAATTTTTTTCTTTCCGACATACTGTGGAGATACTGCATGCTGATCTTCTGTGTTTATTAGGAAAATCCTTCCCTTTTTTCCCTGTTGAATATCGCTGTTCTCCAGTGCCGCTGTCAAACTTGCTGTAAAAATTGTCGGAGTGGAATTATCCGGATGCAATTCGCTGACAACCGAGAGCGGAAGAAGGTTAACCATGAAACGATACTGATCAACATCCTCGTTCTGATAGTATGTGAAATAATTTTTGTGAAGCCATTTACGCGCAGCATCAAACTGTGATATTGATTGCGGTGGTTGTTCTGTCACATTTGCCAAAATAAAACATCGTTCTTTTGCCAACGATGCAAATAAAAAAAACTCCGGCAGACTCAACGAGTGAGCATCGTCGATACAAACAATATCAAAGGATGAGTACACAAATTTCGGCATTGTGATAATATTGTGAAACGTAGTAATGAAACACTGTTTCGACAAAATGATCTCTTCTATCTTTTTTATATCTTCTTGCGGAAACTGTGTAGATGCAAATCGTTCAAATATTTTTTTGTCTTTAAGGGGGACGGGAAGTAACTCTCTTTTTTTCCAGTGATTTTTATTAAGGATGCTTTCATCGTGTTGCAATCGCTCAAGAAGTGTTTGTTTATTACGTATTTTAGATTGTAATTCCTCAACGGCTTTTTTCCCTGTTCGTAACCGTTCTATCATCGAGGCGTTTTGCAATCGGTTTAATTCGTCTTTTATGTATTTTAATTCTTCGTTTGCTTTTTCTATCAGCCTCTGTTTTTCCGTAAGTTTGTCGTGAAGAATTTGAACCTCCGCGTATTCGGATTCCGCGGCAATGATAGAAAGTAATTTGGTTAAGCCGATGTGTGTCTCGTCGGTGATCGGCGGTGTCTTCGGAAAATAATCTATAGAAACAGCTGACCCTGAAAATAATCCTCCGCTCATCACGGCAATGGAATCTTCTATCGCATTCGGATTGACTTCGGCAACTTCTTTTAAACAATTCCGGAGACTTTCAGCAGAACTGGAAAGGTATAGTATGCGTTTCTTTTCGCGGATCCCGTTTAACAACAGAAGGGCTCCAACGCCGGTTTTTCCGCTTTTACGTTCTCCGATAATGAAAGAGATTTTTCTGTTCAGCGATTGTTTTATCGATTCTTGCTGCGAGGATGAAAATGTTGATGCAAATATTGGCTCTTTTTTTGAAGGAAATTGATTGCCTTCAAAAGTTCTTTCAAATAGATTGTTGACGATCTCGGTTGATGAAAATGTCGACCATTGTTTATTGAGCTGCTCAACACTTTCGGCCGGATTCCATTTGCATTCTATTTCAGAGACAAACTCGTTGAGATTGAAGGGGAACCGCAAAAATAAAAATTGACTTTGAACATCGGCAACAATTGCAACGAAAGAAAATCGAACAGCGGTGCCTATTGTACAGCGTACGGTTGTCGAAGGAACGAAATGATAATTCTCGGGAATTTCAAATCGGTACACGCATGCGTCTCCACGTACAGCAATACGTTTGCCGTTGCTAAGAATTGCCTCGCGCGGCAATGAAGCAAGCGCATTGATCTCCTCTGTAATAACAGAACGAATCTCGCTTAAATGTTGATTGATTGAATCCATGGCTTGGAATAACTCTTGCGGAAGATAATTCTCACGACCCTTCAAAGGGTAGTGAAATCGATTTACAAAGTCAACGGTGGAATCATTAGGATTGGTTAATTACAATGGTTTTAAAACAGAACACCCCGCGTTATGCGGGATGTTCTGTTCAAAAAGCAGTTTTTCGCTTGCGTATTAGATAACGCGAACGTTTGCAGCTTGAAATCCTTTCGGACCTTGTTCAACGTCGAATTCGACTTTGTCGCCTTCGTTCAGGTTTTTATAACCTTCACCAACGATTGCTTTGAAGTGTACAAACACATCATCGCCGTTTGTGCGTGAGATAAAACCGAAACCTTTTGTTCCGTTGAACCATTTGACTGTTCCTTTTTCCATGGAACACATCCTTTCATTTATGTTGTCCGGCAAGACCACCGGACGGGTGTACTCCGAGAATACCGACTTAGTTACCTTACTCGCTTTAAATTTCAAAAGCGGTTTCTCGATGATGGTGTGTTCAGAGAAAACAGGTGTAACGATCCATCAAACTGTAAAGACAAGCGGCTCTTACAACGCTACTGAGCAGAAGACTCCCTAAGGAGTTATTACGGTGTACTGTTAATTGACGTTATAAAGATATGTGAAAGAATTCATATTTCCTACAACAATTAATTAATAATATTTGTAACCAAAGTATTTCCGCGAATTCTTTGAATTTCCTCGAAAAATCAATACATTCTATATGTTAAAAATCATAATTATTATCATACTTTAAGTATTCTATGGATAACGAACGAAGTTTTATCATCACCCAAGGAACAAACCGCTCACCAAATCGAGCAATGCTGCGTGCTGTTGGTTTTAATGATGGTGATTTTACTAAGCCGATTATTGGCGTAGCTAATGGATTTTCGACAATTACTCCTTGCAATATTGGGTTAAATGATCTTGCGGCTGTAGCCGAAAAAGGGATTAAAGACTCCGGAGGAATGCCGCAATCATTTGGAACGATCACCGCAAGCGACGGTATCGCTATGGGAACAGAAGGAATGAAATTCTCCCTTGTTTCGCGGGAAGTGATTGCAGATTCAATTGAAACCGCTTGCAATGCGCAATGTATGGATGGGGTTATTGCGATCGGTGGATGCGACAAGAATATGCCGGGTGCAATGATCGCGTTTTCGAGGATGAACATTCCCGCTATATTCGTATACGGCGGAACAATAAAACCAGGACAACATCCGAAAGATGGTAGAGATTTAAATATTGTCAGCGCGTTCGAGGCGGTCGGACAATTCAGCGCGGGGAAAATTTCTGAGACAGAATTAAAAGAAGTAGAATGTTTTTCTTGTCCTGGAGCTGGTTCATGCGGCGGAATGTACACCGCAAATACGATGTCGTCAGCGTTCGAAGCAATGGGAATGAGCTTGATATACTCGTCTACAATGGCAGCGGAAGATCATGAAAAATCCGACAGCGCAAACGAATCGGGAAAAATATTGATGGGTGCAGTAAAGAACAAGATCCGACCCCGCGATATCATCACCCGTAAGTCAATTGAGAATGCCATCACTGTTATTAACGCCATTGGTGGATCGACAAATGCGGTCCTTCATTTCTTGGCGATTGCTCATTCTGCAAATATCCCGTTAACGATCGATGACTTCGAAACAATTAGAAAAAAAGTTCCTGTCCTCTGCGATCTGAAACCAAGCGGAAAATATCTCGTGGTAGATTTTCACAAAGCCGGTGGTATTCCGCAGGTGATGAAAATATTGTTGAACCATGGACTTCTCCATGGAGATTGTTTAACGATTACCGGACAAACAATTGCTGAACTTTTAAAAGATGTTCCCAACGAACCATCGGCAAATCAGAGTGTCATTCAACCTTTCGATACACCATTGTATAAAGAAGGACATCTGATAATTTTAAAAGGAAATCTCGCCTCTGAGGGTGCTGTCGCAAAAGTTACCGGTGTAAAAAATCCGATGATCACCGGACCGGCGCGTGTGTTCGACTCGGAAGAACTTGCGATGACGGCAATCACTGAAAATATAATTCTCCCGGGAGATATTGTTGTTATTCGGTACGAAGGACCAAAGGGAGGGCCGGGAATGCGCGAGATGCTTGCGCCAACTTCAGCTATTATCGGAAGAGGACTAGGAGATAAGGTTGGACTTATTACTGATGGAAGATTTTCCGGCGGCACATACGGAATGGTGGTTGGTCATGTTGCACCGGAAGCTGCTGTTGGTGGAACGATTGCGTTGATCAACGAAGGTGATTCGATCACCATTGATGCGACAAAAAATATTCTTCAGCTTAATGTTGATGAAAAAATAATCGCACAACGTCGAACTGCCTGGAAACCAAGAGAAGGAAAATACAAACGCGGCGTGATGGCAAAATATGCCAGGCTTGTTTCGACAAGTTCGCTCGGAGCTGTAACGGATTAAATTTGTTGGAAATTCCAACGCGGTATTGTATTTTTGTTACGGTAAAGCACCCGATGGGGTGCTTTTGTATGTTTATCTGTGGAGCAAAATGAATCTTTTTTTTCTTATTGCAACTGTTTTTTGGTCATCTCTTTATGGTGAAGATCCAATAAAGCCGAGCGACATCAGCGGTAATGTTGAGATGCGCTCAATAGTGGTTGCGACAAAATTCGACTCGTTGTTCCGTTCACTGTCAACAAAAAGAGGGTTTAACGGAAACGTGCTTATTGGTATGTCGGGCAATGTTGTTTACAAAAATGCTTTTGGTTTCTCTAATCTAAAGACAAAAGAACTGCTAAACGTTAAATCGGTTTTTCAGATCGCATCGGTAACGAAACAATTCACCGCAATTGCGATCATGATTCTGCACGAGCGTGGTCTGCTGGAATATTCCGACACAATACAAAAATTCATTCCCGATTTCCCTTATAAAAATATCACAATAAAACAATTATTGGCACATCGTTCCGGGCTGCCTAATTACATGTATTTTGCAGCAAAATATTGGAAAAAGAAACGTGAGTATCTTACCAACGAACATCTGCTGGAAATTATGAAGGCTAATAAGCCTCGTCCGGAATTTGTTCCTGATCGACGTTACAAATACAGCAACACCGGTTACGCGATGCTGGCTTTGATTGTAGAGCGCGTATCGGGATTACCGTTCGATATCTTTATGGAAGAGAATGTGTTTCGGCCCATTGATATGACAAGTACGTTCGTCTATAATCCGCTCAACAAAAAAACGATTGAGTATGAAACGAATGGCTATAATCGAAACCGCCGAAAATCATACGAGGATTTTCTTGACGGTGTATGCGGTGACAAGGGAATTCATTCTTCGGTCGAAGATATGTTCCTGTGGGATCGGGCGTTGTATTCCGAACAATTGGTCAAACAGACCACGCTGGATGAAGCGTTCACACCGGTAAGTTATGATTACAAGCGGGATAATAATTATGGGTATGGTTTTCGAATAGACAATCTTGCCGATGGAAGCAAGGTTGTCTACCATGGCGGATGGTGGCGTGGGTATAACTCTCTTTTTGTTCGTCGTTTGGGTGATCAAACAACCATTATCATACTGAGCAATAAGGTTAATTGGAGCTTTGGTGACATGGGGGATCTGTTAAGCATTATTGATTCGGCGGATATGTAAACAAAAAAAAATTTCTGCTTTGTTTTTCGTGTTCCCTTTTTTATCTTTTCGTTTCTTGACTTTCAAACCAGAATTGCAGAAATTCCTGCTGTTATTATTTTTCTAATAATCATTTTTTATAGGAGTTCTGAATGACGACTGAAGCCACCAGATCCAAAGAAAACTTTGATTGGAAATGGCTGATCATCGGTGTTGTCGCAGGAACGGCGCTTTGCCTTTCGCTGCATTTAATGATCTCGCAAACTTTCCATATCCCAATTATTCCTACGTTTATGTCGCTGCTCGGCTTTGTTGTTATGGGAATTATTATCGGATATAAATCCGAAGGATATACAATCAAAGAACCTGCGATTGGAGGATTTGTAACCCTCTTTCTTGTAGGAATTATTTTGACCTTCGGTTTTAACTATAACTTCACAATGCTGGAAATGTTTTTTGCTTCGCTTGTTGGTTTGATCTTAGGATTAGTAGGCGGATGGGTTGGTGAGCAGATCCAGGTTACCCCGGAAGAACTTGTAAAAGAGTTAGAGGCAGATAAAAAGGGCGGCCTGCAATGGGGATGGATTCTTGCCGGAACTGTAATTGCGTTTATTTTTAATGCGTTCTTTGTTATCGGCGGATTTGCTCTGTTGAAGTTTGGGGTGAGCGGAATTATTCTTTCGCTTGGTGCAAGTTTTCTGTTTGCGGGATTACTTGTCGGATATTTTTCTCCTGGCATAACAATTATTGAAGCGGGTATTGCCGGTGCGCTGAGTGTTGTACTCAATGCGCTTTTTCTCTATTCGTTCTCCCTGTTGATGATGGAAGATTCAGTTTATGTTGTTGAAGGGCTTGCGGTTGGGTTTGTTCTTTCGTTGGTTGGCGGATGGATTGGAGAAAAATTGCAATCCTTTATGGATAATGATTCGGAACGCGAAAAAGAATAGTCAATATTTTCTACCTGTTCCAATAAAAAAATCCTCGGGTCGGTAAAGACTTCGAGGATTTTTTTTTGTTACATATTTCAATTTTTATTTACCGGCTTTATTGGGGAGCTTTTGCTGCATACGTTCCATAAATCCGGTCTTGCGTTGACTCTCCGGTATCTTTTGCAGCGGCTCATTATTGTGTCGTTGATTGAAATACCATTGCTGACCAATCGAAAGAAGATTGAATACAAAATAATACAAATTCAGGCCGGAGGGAAAATGGTTGAACATCACCGTCATCATGATTGGCATCATCCACACCAGCGCTTTTTGTGTCGGATCTGTGACGGTTTGTTTCTGTTGGATAAACATTGTAATACCCATTGCCACCGTTAAGCCGCTGATGAAATTACCAAGCAGCGGAAGTGAAAATGGAAGCGAAATCAATACGTCGGGCACCGAAAGATCGGTAACCCACAGCATAAAATGTTCCTGTCGCAGCTCAATGGAGGCGGTAAACAATGAATACAGTGCATATAAAATTGGTAGTTGCAGTAACATCGGCAGACAGCCACCGGCCGGATTGACACCATAATCTTTATATAGCTTCATGATCTGGACGTTCATCTGCTGCGCATCACTCTTGTATTTTTCACGAATCTCCGCCATTAACGGCTGCAGTTTTTGCATTTTTCTCATTGATGCCATGCTGGACTTTGTCAACGGATACAATGCGAGCTTGATCAAGATCGAAAATAAAATGATCACGATTCCATAGTTGGAAATTACAGAATGAAGTAGCGCAAAAAGCGGGATGAAGATATATTCCGTTATCGGACGGATCCATGACCATCCGAGTGACATGATCTGATCAAGTCCACGGTCATAACTTTTGATCGTTGAGAATTTTAAAGGACCGATATAGGTTGATATTTTCGCTGTTTCGCTAGTCGTGTTTTTAAAGGGATATTTCAACGCAACGGAATATTTCTCAACGGCACCATTGTCTTGAGTTGAAATATGTTGTCCCTCTAAATAAGCACCGACCGCCCTTTTGTCTTGCGAAATCAAGGCAACGGCAAAATATTTATTTCGAAGAGCAACCCACTCTGTCTGTCCCGAAGGATCTTCTTTGGGGTTTTCGCCAACTGCTGCGGCGTTGATTTCTTTTAGCTCACCGCCGCCGTATGTATATGCGGCCGCTGTATTAGATTCGTCAACACTGTTATACTCTGTATAGCGAATTCCATTTTCCCATAAGATCTGATATTCATAATTTGCTACAACTCTTTGCATCCCCTCAAATGTAATGTCGGCATCAAAATCAAATGCTTGATTTTTGAAGGTGAGCTTTTTGATGATCCTTCCTTCGCTTCCATTCATTACAAATTGTACGGTCGCTTCTTCGTTACCCGAAAGAATAATTTTCCCGCCAATGGGAAGTTGTGTTGTAAAAAAATGATTCTTTGTATTGATCATTTTTCCGTCGGTGGTGGTGAATAAAATATTAAAATCACCGTTACTGTCATTCACCAGTTGTACGGGATGTTTGTCCCACGTTTTATGATTCTTCAAAGTCCATTGCCTGATTGTTCCGCCCTTGGTGGAAAGCTCCGCAATATAGTTTTCGGTCTCAATGGTAAATATTTGCTCCCGGCCAATTTCCGTTCCGCTAAAATATCTTCCGAGTGTATCGCTTATCGGTTGTCCGGTTTGTGAAGGTGTGGGCGGGGTAATCCGTTGTTGTTCGGCGCGGAGTGATGGCTCTGTTCGTTTTACGGAATCGCGAACGATGTTTTCTGTTGGCTGTGGTGTTTGCTGTGATTGCCGTTGCGGTGAAGTAAAATACATCCACGCCATCAACACCGCTGCGATCAAAACAAATCCGAGTGTTTCTTGTCTTCCCATAATATTATTTTTTCTTTTTCAATGAAAATTGTTCCGGCACTGGATCATATCCTCCCTCGTGGTACGGATGACACTTGCTTATCCGTTTTGCACCAAGGAGTATTCCTTTAAACGAGCCGTGTTTGTGAATTGATTCGATGGTATAGGTAGAACAGGTTGGAAAAAATCTGCATGTATTGGCAGGAAGAAACGGCGAGATCACCATCTGATAAACGCGTATCAAAAAAATAAAAATATGCTTCATAGCGTTCGAAGGATTTGTTCTTGAATCCCGATCCACTCCGGCTCAACATCCTGTAATTTTAAACGTCGGAGATCAATCTGTTTATCCCCTTTATACATGACGACGATGTCCGCTCCAATATTCTTTTCGCGTGCAGTTATTTGTGCTTCGTTTAAATTTTTTCTCACCGCTTCACGCATCAGCCGTCGAACCCTGTTCCGATTGACCGCATGAGCAATGCGTTTTTTAGGAACAGAAAATCCGATCGAAAAATCCTTTTTTGCCATATCCTTCAAAACAAAAACAGACAACAGTGTTCCTTTAAATGAAACTCCGTTGGTGATTATTGTTGTGAACGATTGATGTCCGCGTAGAATGTTTTTTTTAGGAAGTGTCTGTCGCACTCACACCACCGCTTCCTGAATTTAGAGAGAGGAGAGAAGCACAGACGAAAGCAAAACCACGCTAATTACGCGGCTCGTCGCTTACAGTCAGTTTATGTCGCCCTTTTGCGCGGCGGCTTGATAAAACCTTACGTCCGTTTTTGGTCGCCATACGTTCTCGAAAACCGTGTGTATTTCTGCGTTTTCGTTTATGGGGTTGAAATGTTCGTTTCATTAATTCTCCAGATGAATAAAAGCGATATAAAAATACGAAAACATTGGCGGATTAACAAGATAAATCTGTGCTTGTAGAATATTTAGTAAACTTTTTTGAACAGACGACAAATAAAAAAAAGGAAATTGTGAAATTTTTCTTGACTTCTTTCATCCAAATACGATATAATATAATGTGAGCGAGAAAAATTATGCGTGTGGATTGTTTGTGGATAACTTTTTGTATTTTTCACCGTCTGTGGATGTACTATGGAAATGCATCAAAAAGATATTCACAATCCGTGTTGATAAGTTGGTGGTGAACATACGGTGGGCGTTATGTTTTAATGGGTTAGCGGTTCAAAACTAATGTGTATAATTCTCTTTCTTGCTCTAAGTCTGTTAATTTTATATTATGAAATTGTGAATAACATTGTGAATAAAACAATGTTTGGTGTTGATAACATTTAGAGGTTTTATGATTTCCATTGCTACGTCTTCTGATGCACCCGTCTCGATTAAAAAACCCGATGTCTCACAAAATGAAGTTGATGCAATATGGTTAAACATTTTATCCCATATTCAACCACAGGTAAATTCCCAGAGCTTTAAAACTTGGTTTGAGCCAATAAAACCAGTAAAAATTGAGAATAATGAGGTTTCGGTAACCGTTCCAAGCCAGTTCTTTTATGAGTGGCTTGAGGAACATTATTATTCTTTGATTTCTGATGCGCTAAAGAAAACGCTTGGTCCTTCGGCAAAGCTTACTTACACCGTTGTTCCTTCGGATGAGACTGCTCAGAGTATTCTTGTCTCTTCCAGTGAAGCAGCCAGCAGGGCAAATGAATTGATCGGTGTTAATAAATCTGAGCAATTACAATATATTCAGCCGCTGCCATATGAGAAAACTTTCTTAAATAAACGAAATACCTTTAATAGTTTTATAAAGGGAGAAAGTAATCAGCTTGCGCGTGCGGCGGCAACGGCAGTTGCAAACAATCCCGGTGGAACATCATTTAATCCGTTGGTCTTGTATGGGGGGACCGGACTTGGTAAAACGCATTTAATGCAGGCTGTTGGCAATTATGCGTTGGAAACTGGAAAAGCAAAGCGAGTAATATATGTTTCCAGTGAAAAATTTACCAACGAATTTATTGATGCTATCCGAAACGATGCAACCACCGAGTTTTCAAATTTATATCGAAGCATGGATATATTGATTGTGGATGACATCCAGTTCTTTACAGGAAAAGAAAAGACACAGGATAGTTTTTTCCATACATTTAATTCGCTCCATCAGCTGGGAAAACAGATAATCCTTTCGTCTGACAGACCTCCAAAAGAACTTCATGGGTTGGATGAACGGCTTATTTCTCGTTTTCAGTGGGGTTTAACAGCTGATATTCAACCCCCAGATCTTGAAACCAGATCCGCAATTTTGCGCAATAAATGCGAACGCGATGATGTCACTATACCCGAAATTGTATTAGATTTTATCGCTGCAAACGTAACTTCGAACGTACGAGAACTTGAAGGGTGTTATACAAAACTTTTATTCAATGCTTCGTTGTTGGGAAAAGATATCGACCTTAATATGGCTCGTGAGGTGTTAAGCTCTGTAGTAACCGAAGTCCGCTCTCCGTTGACCGTTGAGGAAATTCAACGCATCGTTTCAGAATATTTTGATATTCCAAATGACCTGTTACGAGCGAAAACAAGAAAACAAGAGATCGTTATCGCTCGCCAGGTTGCGATGTATCTTGCAAAGGAATTGACAAATTGTTCGTTGAAAACGATCGGATTGAATTTTGGAGGACGTGATCATAGCACCGTTATTCATGCTTATCAAACAGTTGAAGAGCAGATCAAGATCGATTCAAAATTCCGTTCATCGATGGAGCAGATAAAAAAGAAAATTGAAATTCATTCTCGTTAAAACGAATTTTTCTTCTTAAAAGGGAATCGGTTGTTAATGATTTCCCTTTTTTCTTTTAAATAATATTTATCCACATTATTCTGTTGATCGTTTGTGAAACTGTGTTAATCTAATGTTGATATATATCCTATAAATTTCAGTTCCTATTTAAATGTTGAACAGTGTGAAGAACTTTATGCTCTATCATCAAGTTGTCCACGCTGATTTTTCAGTTTTCATCTGTGAAAGTATATTAAACAGCCACTTACCAACATATCCACACTATTATTAGTATTATTGTTTTAAAGATATATATCTATTATAATTATCCTATAACCCGCTGAAAAAATAAATACTTACAGGTATTCATCTTTTGGGAATACCATACAATTTTAGTATATTATACCACTAAAATTATCTGTTTAAGATTATTATTATTTAAGGAGATTGATCATGAAATTTTCCGTACGAAGTGCTGATTTACAGAAAGCATTAGCAAAAACCGTCAGCGTCGTTCCTACCAGATCAACATTGCCAATACTTGAAAACCTCCATTTTGACATTCACGGAAACACATTAAAAATAACAGCAACTGATCTTGAAATATCTGTTTCCGTTTCATTAGAAGTTCAAGGAAATCAAAACGGAACCATTGCGATTCCGGCAAAAAGAATATTTGATACCGTTCGGGCTCTTTCGGATACCAATATTGTTTTTACAATCGATACAGAATCAAATAAGATTAAAATGAAAACCGATAACGGTGAATACACTCTTACCGGAGAATCGAGTGAAGAATTCCCCGCAATTCCGGAATTCAAAGGTGAAGCAGAAGTAACGTTTGATGTTCCTGTGTTGCAGCGTCTTATCGGAACAACGATGTTTGCGGTCAGTGCCGACGAATTACGCCCCGCAATGATGGGTGTTTTATTTCAATTTTCAAAAAGTGAGGTCCGGGCTGTAGCAACAGACGGACACAGGCTTGTTCGAATCAACAATAAAAATCTTGGCAATACAAAGTTAACAAAAGACATTATTATTCCTGCAAAAGCGCTCGGCCAACTGGACAAAGTATCAACTGGACAAGAAACAAAGGTTTCTATTAGTGCAACACATGTCATGTTTAAATTCGATGGAACATCACTGATATCCCGTTTGATCGAAGAAAAATACCCTAACTACGAAACAGTTATTCCGCTAGACAATGAAAAGAAACTGATCATCAGTAAAAATGAAATGCTGCAGTCAGTTCGGCGTGTTTCATTGTATTCAAATTCTACTACCCATCAGATCCGTCTTTCTGTTGCAAAAGACGAGCTTCGAATTACCGCAGAAGATCAAGATTTTGGAAGCGAAGCAAAAGAAAAAATATCATGCGATTATAATGATGAAGATTTAGAGATTGGTTTTAATTCCGCATATGTCATCGATGTTTTGTCTCATATCGACGCAGAAGAGGTGGAATTCAAATTAAGTTCCCCAAACCGCGCAGCAATCGTCTCTCCGGTAAACAAAAAAGATGGAGAAGATGTGCTGATGCTGATCATGCCGGTTCGATTGAACAATTAATTCAGCGCGCCTCAATGAAAATTTCCAATGCCCACCTGCGTAGTTTTCGCAAT
>DMPG01000341.1:31636-32229 GCA_003456055.1 Bacteroidota bacterium
TGTCTGACAAAAAGTTTTTATGCAAGCGCGGATACAACAGTGATGCAGCAAAAAAAAAATTTCTTTGAAATTAAAAGCACGCTGGAATCGGACGAAGGAAAAGAATTTCATGTGCGTGTAACATATGACGATGTTAAAAAGGAAAAGAAATTTACGATCAACGGCGCCGATATCGAAAAATTTTCAACAGTGATCGGTATGTTTCCCGTGGTGATTCTTTCACCGGAAAATAATTCAATCACATTTGGTTCACCGGCAGACAGAAGAAAATTCATCGATCTTGTTATTTCGCAAAGCAGCAAATCATATGTTGAGGATTCGATAGAATACCGACGGATCGTTCGGCAGCGAAATGCAATCCTTTCGGCAGCAAAAGGAAAAGAGTGCGGCGATGAAATATTACCATGGAACGAAATGCTTGTGAACTACGGTTCGCGGATCATTGATAAACGGAACAAATTTCTGGCGGAATTCGAGCCATATATTTCTCAAACATACCTTGATATTGTTGCCGAGCAAGAAACACCAAAGATCGAATATCTGCCGACGGTTTCCGTTCAAAAGAATTTTGTGGTAGAAGAAATTGCGTCGGC
>DMPG01000341.1:32234-34252 GCA_003456055.1 Bacteroidota bacterium
GGTCCGCATCGCGACGATATTCTTTTTTCACTGAACGGCTTGTCGCTGAAGCAATTTGCATCGCAGGGACAGCATAAAACATTTTTGATCGCCCTTAAGGTTGCCGAATTTTTTTTCTTAAAGGAACGATGCAACGAAACGCCGATATTTTTATTGGATGATGTGTTCAGCGAGCTTGATGAATACCGCAGTAAAAAAATATTGTCCTTAGCAGAATCGCTTGGACAGATTTTTATCACCACAACAAGCGAAAAAATATTCGGCGGCACCGAATGGAATTCCGAACGACGAAAATTTTTTATTAGGAACGGCGAAACAATGAACGAATTACTTGCAGCATGAAGAAGAACGACAATATTCAATCGATTGGCGATGCACTCAAGATGTTGGTGCAGTCTCTGGGCATTGAAAAACAGGTTGAGCAGTATAAAATATTTGATATATGGAACGAGGCGGTTGGTCCGCAGGTGGCAAAAGTTGCTCAGCCCGAACGATTGGTAAATGGATTGTTGATCGTGAGCGTGAACAATGCGCCGTGGAGAACAGAATTGACATTTCGGAAACAGGAAATTTTAGAAAAGATCCATTCGGTAACAAATTCAAACAGTATTACCGATATAAAATTTAGATAATCATACAGCCCCATATTTTTCAGAGTGTATGAGGGATGTAATCAAACAAAGGAAAAAACTGTGGCAGAAAACAAACCAAAGAAACAAAACGGAGAATATACCGCGGAAGATATCACCGTACTAAAAGGTCTTGAAGCCGTTCGTCGCAGACCCGCAATGTATATTGGCGACGTCAGTGCTCGCGGGCTCCATCATCTTGTTTATGAAATTGTTGACAACTCCATTGACGAAGCGCTCGCCGGTTATTGCAAAGAAATTAATGTTAAAATAAACAAAGACGGCAGCGTCTCTGTTCTTGATGACGGCCGTGGTATTCCGACCGACATGCACAAAGAAGAAAAACGCTCGGCGTTGGAAGTTGTTCTCACCGTTCTTCATGCCGGCGGAAAGTTCGATAAGAACACCTACAAAGTCTCCGGCGGTTTGCATGGCGTCGGATTGTCCGTGGTGAACGCGCTGAGCGAGTGGCTTGAAGTGACCGTGAAACTCGGCGGAAAGGTTTGGTATCAAAAATACAAGCAGGGAGACCCCGTTGCGCCGGTGAAAATAATCGGCAATATGAGTAAGACCGATAAAACAGGAACGACGGTAATGTTTATGCCAGACGGTTCGATCTTTAAGAACCGCACATATAAATTCGACACGCTTGCCGAACGTCTGCGCGAGCTTGCTTTCTTGAATCCCGAAGTGACCCTCGAAATAACCGACCTGCGGAACAAACAAGAACAGACAGAAAAATTCCATTACGAAGGCGGTTTGAAAGAATTTGTGAAGTATACGGATTCAACACGTCCTTCCATCATGAAAAAAGTTTTTTATGCAAAAGGTGAAGGGAAGGATGAAAACAACAGAACCGTAGAAGTAGAAGCTGCGTTCCAATATAACGATCAATATTCAGAGAATATGTTTTCGTACGTGAACAATATTAACACGCACGAAGGAGGAACACATCTTGTCGGATTCAGAACAGCGATAACACGCTCGCTGAACAATTTTGCATCAAAAAACAATCTTGTAAAGGATGACAAGATTCAGTTGACGGGTGAAGATTTTAAAGAAGGGTTGACGGCAGTTATCAGCGTGAAAGTTCCAGAACCCCAGTTTGAAGGACAGACAAAAACAAAACTTGGAAACAGTGAGATAAAAGGCCTTGTTGAATCTCTTGTAAATGAAAAGGTCGCAATGTTTTTTGAAGAAAACCCGGCAATAGCAAAAAAGATTTTATCAAAAGCGGTTGATGCGGCAAGAGCAAGGTTTGCTGCGAGAAAAGCACGGGATATGGCAAGAAGCAAGGGCTTGATGGCCGATGCAACTCTGCCCGGCAAGCTTGCGGAATGCCAGAATTCGGAACCCTCACAGAGAGAAATATTTCTTGTAGAGGGAGAT
>DMPG01000021.1:0-6424 GCA_003456055.1 Bacteroidota bacterium
CCATTGTTTGAGAACCAGTGATCTTATTTTTTATATCGTGGCAATAGAGTGCAATCAATTCAGTCTGTTCCTGAAAAGGAAGCTGGATAAATGAAGATTCATCTGTTAATTCATCAAATACCAATGTGAATTCCTTTCGTTACAACTTATGCGTCGGGATCTTATTCCATTTCGATCTATTAAACATACGTTTAAATGCCGATAAAAGGGGGCATTGCGAACAAAAATTCGTTGCACCAATGAACAAAAACATTATTCCTGAAACACCCGCAGTAGAATTGGTCAATCCCGTCACAACAAACAACAAAAGCTCTACAACACCGATGGTAATGAAAACTCTTCGAGCGATTGTTCTTTTAGACATTTTGCTTCCTATTTTTATGTTGTCAAACTTCTGAGCCAGAGAATGATGCACCTTAAAAGTAACCATCGCTCGTTCAGTTTTACGATCTTCATTGAAAACCATTCTTGAATTAGCGTAAATTCATTATTGTTTTACGCCTTTTTCCGATAAATAATCTGGAAATTTTTTCTTCAGATAATGGTTCTCGCCTATAAAGCTAAGGACATGGATAAATTGATCTGGCGTTGAATAACCGGGAAGCAATGTTATAGGTTTTCCATCGTTTTGCAGGAATACGGTTGCAGGATATCCATCAACCCCCATTCCTTGAGCAAACTCCTGAGGGGTAATCAATTTACCTTCATACATTACTTTCTCATTTCCTTCAGCATTTAATTTGATGATCACAAAGTTTTTCTTCAAATAAGCAGAGACATTTTTATCGGCATACGTTTTTTTGTCCATCTCTTTACACCATTTGCACCAATCGGTATACACATCAACCAGAATTTTCTTGCCGCTTTTTTTTGCCTCACTGATTCCTTCGTTGAATTTTTTCCATTGAAGATCTTTTGCATATGCAATGTTGGAATACGCGATTACTATCAGTAAAAATAAAAATATTTTTTTCATGCTATATTTCGCTCTCTCATTAAATAATGATTTGAAATTTACATTTCAGGCATATCGTAAAGACCGCCGGCATTAACAACATCCGTAAATCCCAAATTTTTTAGAACTCTTGCAGCATACGCACTTCGAGCGCCGGAAGCACAATACAGAATGACGGGTGATTTTTTTTCTCCTATTTCATTGGTCCTTGACTGTATCTCATCCACAGGAATATTAACTGCATTGGGATAATGTTCTTCACCGAACTCTTCAGTACTTCTCACGTCAACAATCTTTGCACCCGATTTGATTTTGCTCAATAACACAGACATTTGTTTCTCCTTATATTTGATTATAAATTAATTTGAAAATTTCCAACCCTCGAACCATTTTGCAGCATAATATCCGCCTGCAATATTATATACATTTTTCCACCCTTCTGCTTTAAGAATTTGGAGTGTAGTGTGTCCTAAAAATCCATCTTTACTCATCAGATAAATATTCTTCTCTTTCGGTATCTCAACCAATCGATCTCGAACTTCATCAGCAGGGATATGCAATACATTTTCCAACGGTGCTTTTGATTGTTCACCCATTGTTCGCACATCCAAGATGAATCCTTGTTCTTTGTGTAACTCGAACAATGTCTCTGCCGGAGTTTTTAAAGGACTATATCCTGAAATGTTGTTAAGACCGACAAATGATGCAATATTCACCGGATCATTCGCACTGTTATATGGCGGTGCATATGCTAAATCCAATTCTGACAGATCTTCCAGAGTCATTTTCCCGTGGAGTGCGGTTGCCAAAACATCAATACGTTTTTCTACACCAACTTCTCCGTACGCCTGACCACCGAGAAGCAATTTTGTTTTACCATCATACACAATCTTCAGTGCAAGCGGTTTCCCTCCGGGAAAATATGTAACGTGATTGTCCTTAAAAACATACGCAACTCCAACATCGAATCCTGCATCGCGCGCAGCTTTTTCTGAAAGTCCGGTAGATGCTGCGGTTCGATCAAATAATTTTACAACCGAAGTTCCGAGCGCCCCATTATATTTCATTTTTCCACCCAGAACATTTGTGCCAGCAATTCTTCCCTGTCTGTTTGCCGGTCCGGCTAACGGAATTCTTACTTTCTTCCCGTGAACCTTATTCACAAGCTCAACCATATCGCCGGCCGCAAAAATATCAGGATCATTGGTCTGCATATATTCATTAACCACTAAACCACCGCTTTCACCAATTGTCAGTCCGGTAGATTTTGCCAACAATAATTCAGGACGAACACCAACGGAAAGCAATACCAAGTCGGCTTCGATAGTGGAACCGTCAGAAAGGGTAACGTTTTTTTCACTAATTGCGGAAAGACCGATCTTTGTTTTTACAGAGATCCCTTTTTCTTCAAGCCCGCTTTTTATCATTTCGCCGAATTCACTGTCCATCGTAATCATCACTTGTGGAGCTAACTCAACAACAGTTACATTCATCCCCCGCGTATGAAACGCTTCAGCCATTTCAAGACCGATAAAACCACCGCCGGCAACAATTGCGTTGAGTGGTTTCTTATCTTCAATAAATTTGTGGATACGATCCATATCGGGAATTGTCCATAGTTTGAAAACGTGCTCTTGTGCAATTCCGGGAAGCTGCGGAACAATTGGCGAACCGCCCTGCGCAAGGATCAATTTATCGTATTGGATTTTTTCTTCACCGTTCTTTGATCGAACAACAACGTTTTTTTCTTCACGGTGAATTTGAATTGCTTCAGTATTCGTGCGGACATTAACGCGATATCGGCTGAAAAAACCTTCCGGGGTCTGCAGCAATAAACTGGAACGTCGTTGAATATCTCTGCTGATAAAGTACGGTAGTCCGCAATTGGCAAAACTAACGTACGGTCCTCTTTCAAGAACGGTAATTTCAGCTGATTCATCTAATCTGCGAATACGAGCTGCGGCAGTAGCACCGCCGGCAACTCCACCGATAATTAATATTTTTTTAGGATCGTTTGTTTTCATATTACAAAATTTAATACATATTAAGGTATAATGTGCTTGTTCAATACATCATTATGATGCAGGGAATGAAGGAAAGGGTTCACAAACACATAAAAAAACCACGAAAAGCCGTGGTTTTAGTAAAACTTGCACAAATTACCTTTGTTAATCATTCATAGACAAAGATACTTCCAAGAATTGGATCGATCTGATGATGAGATATTATCCGATTGATATGAAATTCCGTCATCACCGTCTCTTTTGGCAATAATTTTGTTCCGCTTCCTGTACTAAGATCAGATGCAAGCTTCAATCCAGGAGTAAGATCCGATACAGTGATGGAACGTTTTCCTACAATCCAATCTGTTTGACCTGCCACAAGAAGGAATTCTTCGAACAGTTGAACGATCATCGGATCGAGCATAATTCCGCGTGCTTTATGAAGTGCTTCTATGATCTTCACATGCTCTGTTGCATCAAGTTCTAGATGCTCAACAAAATTGATCGCTCGCAGTAATCGTGAACCAAATGGAATCTCGTTGCCCATTAAACGATCCGGAAATCCAGTACCGTCGAAATTTTCCAATTGATGCCGGAGAAGTAAGCCAACCTCTTTCAACCGAGGAATTCTTGATAATAAAATTTGTCCCGCTAAAGGATAATGGGCGCGTTCTTTATTTTCAAATGTAGATTCATCTGCTACTGCCATGTCTGCCAGGATGCTGATCTTTCCGATCTCATGCAGGACCGCTGCGCTTTGAATGATCTGGGATTCTTCTTTTTCCAAAGAAAGTTTCTCGCTGAACCATTGCACAACAAGAGATGCCTTTTCTGCACGTTGTGCAGCATTTGGGACATGCAGGCCGAGAAGAACCGCCAGAAGATCGAGCATTCCTTTATAACTTTCTTCAAGAATAATGTTCATCTCTGCAAGTTTTTCTTTTTTTGCTTTCAGATCCTGTTGAAGCTGGATGATTCGTGCACAGGCATTCACGCGGGCGATCAATTCATTAAAGTGCACCGGTTTTGAGATAAATTCATCAGCACCGCTTTCAAGTCCCTGAACTTTCTCTTCTACTGATGTTGCCGATGTCAATAGAATGAACATTCCTTCACGAAGAATCGGATGCTCTTTGATCTTTTTGCAAAACTGGAATCCATTCATGCCCGGCATGTAATAATCAGAAATGATGATCGTAGGAGAATACATCTCTGCCATACGCAAGGCTTCTTCCGGTTTTGTTGTGGAGATAATGTTGTATTTTGATTCTTGCTGAAGGATCTGATCAACGAGATTTACTTGAGCTTCATCGTCATCCACAATGAGAATCGTGTGTTTGTTTTTACTGTTCATCATATTTCACCAAAATACTGATACGTCTGTTAGTTACATCTAGTGGATTAGCTTTATTGCGTAATCGTGAATCGGCATACCCTCGAATTTCAACAATCTGTTTTGTATTCAAACCTTTGTCCATTAATACTCTGCGGGCACTGTTTGCGCGTTCGGCACTAAGTTCAAAATTTGTATATCCCGTTCCCCCCAAGTATGGTCTTGCGTCGGTATGTCCTTCAATAACTACATTATTTTTAATTTCACCCAATTGTTTGGCAATCACTTCCAATATGAGAATCGCTTCGGGTTTAATATTCGATGTCCCAACATCAAAGAAGAACGATTGTGATTCTTCTACCAATTCGATCCGCAGACCCTCTTTCGTGAATTCCATTTTTATCTGTTTTATCAGTTCTTTCAAATTTTCAACTTTGCTCATTTCTTGCACGATCTTTTCGGCAACATCTTTCATCTGTTCCTGCTGACGTTTTAAGAATTCTTCTGTTACACGTTCACCAATACTCATATCAGACTTCTCAAAAGCACCGCCCCCCTTGGTATTTTCCATAAACGCACCCGGATCTTTAAAATATTGAGCGACATAATCCTTCACTTGTTTGCTTTGCCCAACAATCCATAACACGATAAAGAGAGCCATCATCGCAGTCACAAAATCTGCATACGCAACTTTCCAAGCGCCGCCATGATGACCGCCATGACCTTTCTTAATTTTTTTAATGATCCTTATCGGTATATCTTTTTGGTTGACCATAGTATTATTTTACACCTGCTTTGACAGCCTTAAGCGCATCTTCAAGCTCTTTAAATGATGGTCTAAAATCGGTAAAGATGACTCGCCTCGAAAATTCGACAACCATCATCGGTGCATTTCCTTTTGCATATGCCAGAAGTCCGACTTTGATACACTGCAGATAGAGAATTTCCGATAAATGTAGAGTAGTAATGTGGGTTGCCATTGGTCCGACAAAACCATAACACAATAGAATGCCAAGAAACGTACCGACCAACGCAGCGGCAACAGCCATGCCAACTTCTTCCGGCGGTCCGCTGATCTTACCCATCGTGATGATAATTCCAAGAACTGCAGCAACAATTCCTAAACCGGGAAGTGCATCACTTGCAGATTGCAATACAGCAGGCGCCTGATGACCTTCCGTTTCCATTGTTTCTTGATCAGCATCTAAAATTGCTTCAAGATCATGGGCTGGCACCCCACCGCTCAACATTAACTTTAGTGTGTCGCAAAGAAAATCCATCGCATGATGATTCTTTATAAGGAACGGGTTCTTTGCAAAGATGGCACTGGTTTCCGGTTTTTCAATATGCGGCTCAATGTTCATTAAACCATCTTTCGTAGCAACTAAAAATAACTCGAACATTGTTTTCAGCAGGTTCAAATATTCATCTTTCGTGTACGGATCTCCCTTAAAAAGACCGACAACATGTTGAACCAATTTTTTTAATATTCGAATTGGTGTACCAACAAGCATGGCACCTATTGTGGCACCGCCAATAATTATATATTCGTTCGGCTGATACAGAACCAACAACGGACCGTGGTGCATCAAAAAACCGCCGATCACACTTCCGAGAACAACGACGATACCAATAATGACAAACATGACTCGCTCCTAAGGAAAAAGCAAAGAGATCTATTTTTCTTTATTATTTTTTTTCTGTCTCAACATTTGGACGGCTGAAGCAACTTCTGATTTTGTTACTTTTGCAGCATCGATATTTTCATTTTGGATCTGCTGATAGATTTCCGAACGATATACTTTGATATCCTTCGGCGCATCGATCCCAATCCGAACTTGTCCTTCGTGTATGCCAAGGATTTTAATCGTGATCGAATCACCGATCTTGATCTCCTCTTCAATTTTTCTGCTAAGAATGAGCATTGATTACTCCGCTAATACTGGTGAAAATGCGCCAAGTGGTGTTCGAACGTTGAGTTGATCATCATCCAACACGACTTGACGGCCTGTTCCGTTATTTGTATCAATCACAATCGGACTTCTCAGATTGATCGTTGAGTCATCAACCTCTGGTTTGATTGAAACAACTGCGAACAATGTAACATTTTCTTGCGAAAAATATTTGTTAAAA
>DMPG01000021.1:6434-8095 GCA_003456055.1 Bacteroidota bacterium
TCTTCCAACGATACCAGCCATCGGAACGGTTCACTGTCCTCATCATGAATAATCAGGAATTTTTTGCTCTCTTCGAATCCGATCAATCCTCCTGGAAACAAGAGCACATGTTTCTCATCGTAATCCATTTCTCCGAATTGTATATTGTTCCATTTCATAGCATTATTCTCCTTGAATTGCTTGTTGGCGTTGAACATTTAATGTTTGTGTTACCTGCGACATTAAAACGACGATATCTACCCTGCGATTTAATGCCCTGCTCTTTTCTGTTGTGTTTGCGGAAATCGGTTTGCTTTCACCGTATCCGACAACCGATAGTTTTTCCTGATTAAACTTGTGTCGCTCAATCAAATAATATCCGGTATTCATTGCCCTGCTGACGGAAAGATGCCAATTTGAAGGAAACTCTTCCGTTGCGATTGGGATATTATCTGTGTGACCTTCTATTCTAATATCATTTGGGATCTTCCGGAGGGCGGAAGAAAGTGAATCCAACATCCTAAATGAACTCCCTTTCAACTTCGACTCACCAGATGGAAATAATAGCTCTTCTTGAATATGAATCGTTACTCCACGCTCATCAATAGAGGTTGAGAGTGCAGTATTATTCCCATCGATCTCCAATACTTCTTTTAATAGCTTTTCAATCCGGAACTGTTCTGCCAACTCGTTCATTAACGGTGAACCATTTCCCATCTCCACTTTTCCACTTCCAAACTCGCCGCCGAATGCCGCAACCCATTGACTATATTTTTTCTTGTCGATGTTCGACATCGCATACAGAATAACAAACAAACCCAACAGCAGGGTTATCAAATCCGCATATGTTAGCAGCCACCGATCTTGACTGGGATGTTCTTTATGAATTATTCGTTTTTTCATTTTAGATCTTGAACCTGTTCATCCGACGTTATCATCGTCCGCAGTTTGGAACGGATGATCGAAGGAATCTCACCTTCTTGAATGGCTATGACACCTTCAGAGATCAAGGACATATATAATTGCTCTTCATCATCAATACTTTTCAGTTTATCGGCAATAGGCAGCCAAATGATGTTTGCCATGAACACACCCCATAACGTTGCGATGAACGCAGATGCAATATGTCGTATCAATTGATTGGGATCCTCACCTGCATTGGCTAGCGTTGCAATAAGTCCCATCACTGTTCCGATAATGCCCATTGTGGGTGAATAGCCACCCATTCGTTGATATAATTGGATGTTCTTTTGATGACGCTCGCTGACATGATTCAGATCCATTTCTGAAAGTGAACGAAGGATATTGATATCGATTCCATCAATCAAATATCGTAACATCTTTAGCAGGTATCTGTCTTTTACAGATGATAGATGACGTTCCAACGTTAACAGACCTTCTTTACGAGCAATCATAGAATGTTTAACGATCTCTTCAATGATCGCCGGATAATCATAGGAAGGAGGATACAATGCGATCAGTAATGTTGTCCCAAAATTTTTCATCACTTTCATCGGCGTTCCGATGAGAGCTGTTGCAAATGTACCGCCAAACACAATGACCATTGCAGGGAGCATAATAATTGCCCCCATCGTTCCACCTTCCAGCAGGAATGACCCAAAGACGGCAGCGAGACCGAACATTAAGCCGAACAACGTTCCTATGTCAATTTTCTTTTTCAT
>DMPG01000021.1:8104-13572 GCA_003456055.1 Bacteroidota bacterium
TTCAACGCTGCATCCAACATCACTTCTTCATTTTTTAATTTCATGATAGCTTCTGCAACATCGGTATCTTGATAGAGAGAAATATATTCCGATAATTTGTTCCCTTGTGTTTCAAGATTTTCTCCGATCAATGAAAAATTCTCTCCATACGATGCTGCAGTACTAGCAGCGTTAAGCACATGCGAAAACGCTTGTTCAATATTGTCCACAAATGCAGTTGATGAGAACGTTCCGTTGTTTAAGGAATCCCGCACTTGAACTATCAGATCGAAAATCTGAGTTCCATTTAACGCCTGCTCCCCGCCTATATTTACTTGAATTGCATTGTCGTCGCCGACCTGAAACTTTATTACTCCGGCAATACCTTTAGGATTTTTGGTCACTGAGATATTATTTGCAGTCAAGGTGTATGGCTGCTCTTGAGTCTGTGTACCCCCCAGAACATATTTTCCATTAAATTTTGTATTGGCGAGGTCGACCATTTCCGTTAACAATTGATTGACGTTCTCGCCATATGTTTTTAGATCTTCAGTACTGGCTGAACCGCCGGCACGTATTACAACTTCCTTTATATTCAACAAAGCATCACTGATTTGTCCGAGTGTTGTTGCAGTTGTTTCTGCAATTCCTTGGCCTTCAATCGCATTATTCTGGTATTGCTCTCGAAGTTTTTTCGACTCTGTCAATCGCAATATCGTGTCTGCAGCCTGTGGATCATCAGATGCTGATTGGATTAATTTCCCTGACGCGAGCTGATTTTGCAAACGGACAATCCGTTCCCGTGTTCTATTAACCGTAGAGAGATATCCCGAAGCAATTGAACCTTCTGTAATTCTCATAATTATCCCATTTGTAAAAGTGTATCGAACATTTCGTTGACGGTATTAATCACTCTTGCAGATGCATCGAACCCGTGTTGGAATTTTATCAGGTTCGTCATTTCTTCATCAAGGGATACACCGGAGACCGAGTTCTGTTGGGAATTCACTTGATCCAAAACCAACTGCTGTGATTGAGTCTCTTGTTCCAATCCTTGAATTTCGGAACCCATTCCACTGACAATTCCGTTGTAAAATTGGAATACAGTATTTTTATTTCCGTTCATTGTCAGTGCATTTTGTAATTTAGAAAGTGCTATTGCAGTCTCATTGTTACCGGCTGCACCATCTGCAGAAGCAGCAATGTTGTTGATATCCTGTTCAATAACAGCATTGATAGAAATTGATGAGGCATCGCTTCCGGTAAAGAAATCAATTCCGGTAACAGCCGGATCTCCCAATGTATATCCTGCCGAATGGATATTGTTGACCTGCGTAATTAACGTTTGTGCAAGTTCATCCAACTTTGTTTGATATTCATTGAGTGTAGTGTTATATAATTTCATCAATCCACCTGCTTCACCACCAGTTACATTGACAGGCGATGCTGAGGTGAGTGTTGTCAGGACAATCGAATTTGCGACTATTCCGGTTTTCAATTGCTGATAATTACCGTTTGAAATTACTGTAGTTCCATCGATAGCAACCGACAAGGAACCGTTATCATCCTCAGAAACACGAATATTGATAAGTGATGAAAGAGCAGAAAGATTCTTATCCCGTTGATCTTTAATATCGTTCGGTTCCAATCCCTGCGAACTTGCATTGACTATTGCAGAATTGAGCTCTGCCGTTGATTTGAGCAGAGCATTTATCTTTTCGACTTTTGATTCCAATTCGTTGCTGACATTTGTTTTTGTTTCCGTCAATCCATCGGACAACCGATGAAAAGAATTTGTCATCAATGATGCCCGCTGAACTACAGCATTTCGGCTGGAACTTTCTTCGGGATGAGTTGCGAGATTTTGGAATGAATTGAAAAATTCAGACATTTGTGCGCTCAAACCCAGGTCTGATGGTTCTTGAAGCAATGATTCCGTCATTGACAAAACCTGCTGGCGCTGGGATGCCTGCCCTAAATTTGCATTGATTGCATAGCTTTGCTTATCAAAATATTTTTCGCGCATCCGTTGAATACTTTTTATATCAACACCGGTTCCTAAAAATCCATAGTGTGTCTTTTCAGCCTGTGAAGCTGAAAGCATAACTCGTTGGCGTGAATATCCGGCAACACCGGCATTCGCAATGTTATGACTTGTCACACCAATTCCGTATTGATTGGCGTTCAATGATCGTTTTGCTGATTCAAGAATACTGTTTAAGCCTGCCATATTCGTTGTTACGCTTTCTGATCGATCAATTTACGTTGATAATTATTCGTAAGGAGTGCTAACGTATGCTGCACGAATGATAATGAGCTTTGAAGTAATTTTTTATTTTGACTGTTCTTTTTCATCACCCGTTCCGATGCAACACGTAAACGTTTTGCCTGAATGCGAAGATCTTCGGCACCAAACTCATCCGCTATGACTGAAAGTTTTTTTTCTTTTCCATTTTTTGATAATTGTGAAACCAGCAATGTTCGTTTTTTTTCCAACTCTGTTATCCGATGAAGCAATGTTTCTTCTTCTTTTACAACGATATCCAATTCTTCCGGATTCCAATTGATAAATGCATTCTGCTTTTCTTTAAGCAGCGTTTCCAACGTTTCGGCAATATCGGCTTCTTGTTGTATGACTGCAGTTAATTCATTGATCGTTTCCATTTGTCAGTCCTTTTCAATAGAAAATACATCGATATAGTTCATTACTCTTCGAACATATTGTTGCGTCTCCGGTATCGCGGGGATTTTTCTTGTCTTTTCAATTTTTGCCGGTCCGGCATTATACGATGCAACCGCCAATTTCACATCACCATCAAATTTATCCATCAGTTGTTTCAAATATTTTGTTCCTCCGTGGATATTCTGTTCCGGATCCCACACATTTTTTACGCCAACCATCGTTGCAGTCGAATCGATCAATTGCATTAATCCTTTTGCATTGGCTGATGAGTGAGCGTGAGGGTTTCCGGCAGATTCACTAGCGATCACTGCTTTGATCAATGATGTATCAAGATCATATTTTGCAGCAGCACGGTTAACAATGTCATTGTATTTTTCTACTGCATTTACTACCGTTGTCGATTTCCCTTTTTTAATCGGAATGATTTCTGTTTTGACTGCTTCAGTCTGCAGCTTTGGAAAGAACGGTGTCTTGTCTGTCATAGTTTTTTCTCCCGAAGTAATTGCACGAACAATTTCTCTCTTTGCAGTTTCTTTCGGAAGTGATTCACCGGTCATTTTTTTGTATAACATCTCTCCAAAACCAAGACTCGACTTTCGGGCAATATTTTTCGACAATTCTTGATCGAACATTTCCATCATCATTTCGCCGCCAAATCCTCCTCCTTCTTCTTCATCTTTTTGAACAGTTTTGCGCATCGATTGCAAAAGATAGTTCACAAAGATCGCTTCAAAATCTTTCGCAGCCTTTTGTAATTTTGCCTTCGCTTTTTCGTCAACTACTCTGGGTTGAGCAGTTTTTTGAACGGCATTCGGTTCTATGTTGAATGGAATTCCCATATCAGAGGATCACCAATTCTGCTTTTAATGCGCCCGCTTCTTTTAGTGCCTGAAAAATTGCGATAATATCACGAGGAGATACATGTAATGAATTCAATGCTTTTGCAATTTCTTGTACGGTTGCCGCACCATTTATTGCAACAACGGAAGAACTGTCAACTCCGGCAGTAATTGTTGACATCTGTGTTGATATAGTTGTACCCTTTGAAAATGCAGGCGGCTGCGAAATGACCGGAACTTGTTGTATCTCAATATTAAGTCCTGCATGTGAAATTGCAACGGGAAGAATTGAAACATTTCCTCCGATAACAACGGTTCCGGTCTTTTCGTTGATAACCACTTTTGCTGAAACATCCGGAGTAATTTCAAGCACCTCGATCGTTGCAAGAAATTCAGTCAATTTTCCTGGCGTCTGATACAATACCGGAACATCGACCGTAACGGTAGAAGCATCCACTGCAATTGCGCCTGATGGAATTTTTCCATTCACAGCATCACTAATTCTTGTTGCAGTAGTGAAATCAGGCTGCCAAAGAACGATCGATACTTTCCAATTATTTGCGATAGCACCATCAAGTTGCTTTTCTATAATTGCACCACCGGGGATTCGTCCGGCTGCCGTATGATTTCGCCGAACCTCACTTCCATTTGACCTCACATTCATTCCACCAACAGAGACAGGACCTTGTGCACTTGCATATACCGCACCGTTCATAGCCGATAATGGAGTTGAAAGCAATGTCCCACCTTGTAATCCTGTAGCATCGCCAAGTGAAGAAACTGTTACATCAACAACTCCGCCTTCTTTTGAAAAACCGGGAATCGTTGTCGTTACCATCACAGCCGCTACATTTCGCAATCGCAGATCTCCTTGTGGAACGGTAATGCCAAAACGTTTTAACATGCTCGTTACAGATTGAATAGTAAACGTCGATCGTTGACTATCTCCGGTTCCATTCAATCCGACAACAAGTCCGTAGCCGATCACTTGTTCGCCGCGCATTCCTTGGACGTACGCAAGATCTTTAATGCGTGATGCCGATAAAATAAACTGTGAGAGGGTGATCAAGAATAAAATTAGTTTTTTCATAATTTAAAATATCCAATGGAATAATTTGGTTATCCATCCTGGTCCTTGATTATCGTTTGTCATTCCTTTTCCTTTAAAAACAATGACCGCATCTGAGATACTAAACGAGTACACGCTATTATCTGCCTGAATATCTGAGGGTCGAACAACACCGGAGATATTAACGATTTGATCTTCACCATTGATGCTGATCGTCCGGTTCCCGCTGATCCAGAGATCACCGTTTGCAAATAAAGAATCAACACGAGCAGAGATCTTTGCCCGCACCGATCCTTTTGATTCTGTCGAACCTGCTCCTTTGAATGCATTTCCCGTACCGATCGAAGCGCCGACATCCAGCAATGTTGATGACCCGGATTTCCCCGATGATGCCAACGATATATCGCTCGCACGTGACGTTTCGGTCTTGGAATCATTTGAAGCACTTGAAGATTCAACTACTAAGATCGTAACTGCATCACCGATCCTATTTGCTTTTTGATCGGAGAAGAGTGAACGATTATAATTTTGTCTCATATCCTGTGCAAAAAGGATTGAGCAGCATACGAAAATGAGAATAACCGATAGAATATTTTTCATAGATACCTCACCGAACAATTATTTCTACTGTTTGTTTTCCGACAACTTTAGCTGATAAGAATTCCCTGCTTCCTTCGCGTTGAATTCTGACCTCTTCGCCGATTTTTCCTTCCTGCCTCGCAGTCCCGGAAGCAGCGATGGAGAGATTTTTTGTTTTAACAACCACGACAACTTTGTCATTATAATTGACAGCCGGAATTTCTTCGATCATTGAATTCTTTAAAACTGTATTTGCTTTAAT
The DNA here is from genome assembly GCA_003456055.1 of Bacteroidota bacterium. Taxonomy (GTDB): domain Bacteria; phylum Bacteroidota; class Ignavibacteria; order UBA10030; family UBA8401; genus UBA8401. The sequence goes on from DMPG01000021.1 coordinate 13,516, forward strand.
CATCCGTTTTGTTCTTGTGTTCACCGCAGAGATCAAAGAGATGATGACATCATTGTC
>DMPG01000021.1:13635-14064 GCA_003456055.1 Bacteroidota bacterium
CATATTACCGTTCGGATCAGTTTTCCATTGGTATAGATTTGAACCGGAATTCCTGCATATCCTTTGCTCGGAATATTAACTGAAGAAGAGACACTCAGTGAATAGTTCGATTTTTCAATTATCACCGATTCAGGTACCGATCGAAACTCAATGACAATTTCATTCGATGCAGTATCAAGATAATCAGTAACATAGTGAGTGATCACCTGTTGGATTTCATTTTGCGAGATGGTCGATTTCTCACCACCCAGCAAAAAAATAATTCCTATGATGAACCAACTGAACATTTCACTATCCTTTAAGATTATTTGCCATTTGCAGCATTTCTTCTACCGTTTTCACAGTATTTGAATTGATCTCGTATGCACGTTGTGCCACGATCATACTGATCATCTCTTCCACAACATCAACATTGGATGCTTCGAGAGA